>REEL01000118.1 GCA_007695095.1 Chitinophagaceae bacterium
CTGTCTGCAATCTTTAGCGTTTCAGTTTTATGTTTTTTGTCAATTGGGCTTTTAGGTTTCTCAAAAATGTAAAGCCCTAAAAATTCCCTGCGTGTGGGTTCGCCTGTTTCGGGGTGTGGAATAGCCGGGTAAAAATCTAAATACAGGCTTTGCCGTCCTTTGCTTATTTTCTTATGTCTTAATGTTACTTTAACTGCCATTGTCATTTATAATTTAGTTACTAAAGTTACTTTTGTTACTCTCTGAAACAATCTTATTTTTTACGTTAATAGTTTTTCAATAATCGGTTTTGGAACATAGGCGTATTTACCTTTTTTTATTTTAGGTATGCTGTTCCTTTTAATCAATTCGTAAAGTGCTTTTTCTGAAATGCCGTATTCGTTCTGTACTTCAGAAAGATTTAAACAATCTGAAATTTCATAAAGTACCGGCTTTGGCTTTTTTATGGGTTTAGGCTTTGGCTGTTCCAGTAGTTTCATTAATTCGTTTTTCTTAACCCTTGTCAATCTCTCTGAAAGATTTACTGCTTTTAGAGTGCCATTATTAATTAGCCGGTAAGCTGTTCTTATTGAGCAGCCTATTAAAATTGAAACGTCCTTTACCGTTAGAATTTCTTTTTCTTTCAATTCTGTAATAGGACGGGTTTTTATTTTGATAGTTTCAGCATTTGACTTTTGTACCTTTTCTGCTCTTATCCGGGCTTTACTCACTAATGTTCCGCAACGCTTAGAACAATACTTTGTAACGGTGGTACGGGCTGTAAATTCCGTTCCGCAATGCTGACAAATACGCTGTATCTTAATATTAGAACTCATTAAGTAGCTTTAAGTATCATTAGTATAAAATAAGTGTAATTAAGTGCCATAATTTCACCAAAAAATAGCTGATTTTTGTACCTCAACTAATCGGGTACAACAAAGGTACAAATTTGTACCCAATAAACACATATTAATACAAAATAAACAGATAATTAAAAGCAATAAAAAAAGCCCTTAATTAAAGGCTTTTAGTAAGTTTATTAATTGTTTGTTCTTTGGTTGTTTTGTAGCGGTTACTTTCCAATGCAAAAATTCCTAAAAATATTCTCAAGCAGGTCGTCTGTTGATACACTGCCGGTTATCTCTCCCAAATTATTGAGGGCGCTTTTAATATCAAAAGCTACTAATTCTCCGGAACGATCCTCAAGCAAACCTTCTATAGATGCGTCTATAGCTTCTCCGGCTTTAGCAAGGGCTTCATAATGGCGTACATTGGAAAGTATATGGCTGCCGGCTTCTCTCTTCATCGCAGCGACCTGCTGATAGAGATGTTCTTTTAAGGCCTCGACACTTTCTTTTTCAGTTTTTGAAATATATAATACTTCATGACTGACTTTTGGCTTTAATAGCTTGTTATCAGCAACTAAATCTTTTTTGCTTCCAACTAAAATCAATGGCGTTTCCGTATTTTTTTTCAACAAACTGATGTCTTTTAAAACATCCTCCTCCGTGGAGGTCGATAAATCAAAAAGATAAATACAAATGTTTGCCAGTTCTACTTTTTTAAGGGCACGCTCAACTCCCTGCTTTTCGATTTTGTCAGTGGTGTCTCTGATACCTGCCGTATCCACAAAACGAAACAAAATACCTTTGATATTTATCTGTTCCTCAATCGTGTCGCGGGTAGTTCCGGCAATTTCAGAAACAATTGCTCTTTCTTCCTGTAAAATGGCATTTAAAAGAGTGGATTTCCCGGCATTAGGCCTGCCGGCAATAACGGTAGCTACTCCATTTTTAATGGCATTCCCATATTCAAAAGAAGCCATCAGGCTAAGAATAATTTCTTTTATTTCCCTCAATAGCTTCACCAACTGATCCCGGTCGGCAAACTCAACATCTTCCTCACTAAAGTCTAATTCCAACTCCAACAAAGAAGCAAACTTTATGAGCTCTTCACGGAGTTGGGTAATTTGATTTGAAAAGTCACCTCTCAGCTGTTGCAATGCAATTTTATGAGAAGCACCGGACTGAGAAGCTATCAGGTCAGCAACTGCCTCTGATTGGGCGAGGTCCATTTTGCCATTCATAAAAGCACGAAAAGTAAATTCTCCCGGTTGTGCAATTCGAGCCCCTTTTCTGACTATCAGCTCCAATAATCGCTTCATAATGTATGGCGAACCATGACAACTAATTTCTGCAATATCTTCGCCGGTATAAGAGGCCGGATTTTTAAAAATACTGACTAATACCTCATCTATTATTTCTTTTCCATCTTTTATCAATCCAAATAAAATGCTGTGGCTTTTTGCTTCAGTGGGTTTTTTTCCGCTAAAAATTTCATCCACTATACGAAAAGTATCTGCTCCCGAAATTCGAATAACTCCTACCGCACCGGTTCCTTCCGGAGTAATTGGTGCTGCTATGGTGTCTGTAT
Organism: Chitinophagaceae bacterium; assembly: GCA_007695095.1. Taxonomy (NCBI): domain Bacteria; kingdom Pseudomonadati; phylum Bacteroidota; class Chitinophagia; order Chitinophagales; family Chitinophagaceae; species Chitinophagaceae bacterium. Next base: position 2,413 of record REEL01000118.1, read on the forward strand.
TGTCCAAGCTTTTTTTATTTAAAATTTAAAAAGGAAATAAAATCGGCAGCATAATCGTGGCTACTATCCAGTAAATCAATGCCAAAGGGACTCCTACTTTCATGAAATCAAAAAATTTGTAGTTCCCTGCTCCGTAAACCATAGTATTTGTCTGATAGCCCACAGGCGTCATAAAACTTGCTGATGCAGCAAAAGCAACCGCCATTAAAAAGGGCACCGGACTAACTCCAAACTCATATGATATAGCAATTGCTATCGGGGCTATCAACACAGCACTTGCATTGTTTGACATAGCCTCAGTTAACAAACTTGTTAGCAAATAAATAGCAGACAATACAAAAATTGGCCCCAAATCCCCAACATGACTTACTATTCCATCTGCCAGAAATTTTGCCGTTCCGGATTCCTGCATGGCAACGCCCAAACTCAGTGCTCCGGCTAAGAGAAAAATTACTTTCCACTCAATAGACTGATAAGCCTGAGTGACACTTATACAAGATGATAAAATCAACAACAGGCAACCTACAATAGCGCTAACCATAATATTCATTCCCAAAGTAGCGGAAATGACCACTCCGGCAATAATGGATACCGCAAAAAACACTTTTTTAGGGTTGTAGGTAGGTACATCTTCCTCTGACAAAATCAAAAAAGGTCTGCCACGGGTAACCACAAAATCTTTAAACCCAAGTAATCTTTCTTTTTGCACTTCCAACAAAAGCGTATCTCCACTCTTTAATTCAAGGTTTCCGAGATTTTCTCTTACAATTTCTCCCCGGTTTCGAATAGCCAGTGCAGTAGCTCCGTATCTATTTCTAAAGTCACTTTTTTTAAGTGTGGATCCAACCAACTCAGAATTCGGTGGCAATATCGCTTCCAAAAGTGTCAGCTCATCACTTCTTAATTCCTTATCTCCAAATTTAATATCTGTTTTTAAGGCTATATGCTCACGTTTTTGAATTTTTTTCAATTCATCGACATTGCATTTGATTTTTAAAATATCCCCTTCCTGCAAAATAAATACAGGCGAAGGAAAGGTGTGCTTGCCTTTATTTCTTTCTAACTCCAGCACTTCTATATCCAGATCTTTCATCAGAGGGGATAAATAAATTGGTTTGCCTATGGAAGGCGCACCTTCGAGTATAACTATTTCGGTAAGATATTCCCCTAAACCGAATTTGTCTGTAAGGTCTTCATCCGCTTGCCTGTCCGGAATTAACTTTACCCCTACAAATACCATATATATAAGACCGATGATAAAAAAAATGATCCCCATGGGAGCCATTTGGAACATACTAAAAGGCTGCTCCCCGTATTGTACAGCAATTCCGCTAACCAATATGTTTGTAGATGTTCCGATTAATGTGCAAACACCACCAAAAATAGAAGCAAAGGATAATGGAATTAAAAATTTAGAGCTGCTGATGCCTGATTTTTTTGCTGCCGTAATCACTAAAGGGATGAATATTGCAACTACAGGTGTATTATTTATAAATGCCGAAATAACCCCTACCGTAATCATCATGACCAATAGGGCAAACCAGAAATTCTTCAGGAAAAGTTTACTGAGCATAACACCCAAATTGCTGACGGCTCCCGTCTTAAAGAGCCCCGCAGCTAAAATAAACATGGCAGCAACTGTAATGGTTGCCGTATTGCTAAAACCCGACACTCCTTGCTCCGGACTAATGATACCGGTAAGTATCAAGGTAGCCATAATTAATATTGCAACCAAATCTATAGGCAACTTTTCAGAAGCAAATAGTATAATGGCAAGAATTAAAATAATAAGGACTATGGCAATCTCAAAAGTCATATATGGCTTTCTTAAAAGCTAAAAGTACAAACAAGCCGTTAATTATTTTATATTCAACCCAAGTTGTTTTAAATATCTCTTTACTTCATTTATTCATTTTAACGCAAAACATGCATTCTAAAGGTTTAAAACTCTTTTAGATTATAAATAAAGTATTGCGAAATCAGAAAAGTGAAAAATTTGAGTCCATTCATTTAAATGACTATCAGGCTTTACTTTCATCCTTTTGGCGGGGTATCAATTTTGTCATCACGCAGCGGGTTTTATTATCTTTAATGTAGAAGCTGACAACATCCATGATAGAGTAGATCAATTTCAAGCCCAAACCGCCTTTTTGTTTTTCAACAATTATATCTGAAAGGGCTTTTTCTTTTTTATCATCCTCATGAATATCAAAATAACCACAATTTATCATTTCGATTCTTATTTTATCTTTCAGGTATAAAATATCGATTTGAACATTTTGACGGGGGTCCTGATGGTTTCCGTGAATAATTGCATTTGCCAAAGCTTCATCTACAGCCAAAACAATTTGATTTTGCTGAGATTCATCTATGGGCAGGTCTGAAATGAATTTCTTTAACAAATCCCTGACCTCTGATTGAGTTGCTGTTGAGCAGATTGTAGTTATGTGTGCTTTCATCAAAAATTGCTAAGGCAAAAAAGGTTATTTTATTCAGGCTTTTTTACGTAGGAATTTTTTAAAAGTTTTCTTTTATATAACTTTTAGCAACAGGAATGTCAGGGCTTATTCTAAATACCTGATCCAATCCCAAAATCTCAAACACACTTTGAACGGAATTATTCAAATTACAAAAAACGATAAAGCCACCCTTTTCTTTGATGTCTTCAAAATGAGAAATAAACACTCCTAAGCCGGCTGAAGAAATATATTCGAGCTTTTCGCAATTCACTATAATACGGCACTTTTTCTCATCCAGACACTTCACAAATAAATTATCTAAGTCAATGGATGAGGAGGCGTCAAGACTTCCAATAATATTGATAAAAAAAATATTTCCATCTTCTTCTAAAACAAGTTCCATTAGTTAAGGATTCATGATTAGTGATTTACTTAACAAGTATAAGCAATTATTCTTTAAATTTAATAGCAATGACCAATAAGTCATCCTTCAGATAATTTTCCTGAGCAAAATTTTCAAGATTCTGATCAAGCTTTGTTGTTATCTTTTTTGCTTCACTTTTGTCTGAATTTAAAAAAGATTTTTCAATTCTTTCATAGCCAAACTCCTCTCCATTAGCCGGATTATTGGTTTCCGCAAAACCATCCGTAAACAGTAAAATCACATCACCGGCAGAATAATGCTGTTCGTAAACTTTAAAATAGTTTTTATAGTCATCATTTCGAATAATTCCTGCTCCCAAACCCTTTTCATCTAAAAAACGGTTCACCTCAGAAATATTTTCATAATATAATGCCGGACAATGCCCTGCCCGTATGTATTGAAATTTCTTTTTTGAAGGGTTTATTTTAATTATACTTAAGGTCAAAAACATATTTTTTTGAAAACATATTCCGATTCCTCTGTTTAAATGCAGCATAAACTCTTCCATTGGCAAATCAAACTGAAGCAGTGACTGAATTATTCCTTTTGCTTCAGCCATATGTATGGCAGCCGGAAGCCCTTTGCCGGTCACATCTCCTATGATTATATACAGCTCATTTTTACTGTTTATATGGTAATCATAAAAATCTCCACCTACCTCATTGGCCTGTTTTACTACAGCATGAAAGTCTATATATTTATATTCCGGTGGCTTTTCAGGTATAAGTGAAATCTGAATTTCCTGTGCGATTTTTAATTCATTTTGCAAAACTTCCCCTTTTAATCGTTCATTCAGTAGTTCTGCATTTTCATAAGCTAACTTTGCCTGATTAAAATAGGTATTCATCATTTGAAAACTATACTGATCAAATCTGGTTTTCTCTTCACTTACCAATACAATTTCCATAATCATTTTCCCCTCATTTTCAAGCTTGCAATATATCATTGAAGTGTAGGGAATTTTTTCTTTACGAATGGCTGACTGTTGTTGTAAATCAAATATCACCCAAGAATCTGTTTGCTTTTTTTTATGATAACCTTCAATAAAAGCACTTAACTTTTCTATTACTGCAAGGTTTACATTACGGGTTATCATTTTCGTATCATTATGTCGAAGATATCTAATCCAACCTGCCTTTGCCTTACAAGCTTCAAAAGATGAATTGAATAAAAACCCAAACAAATCATAGGTTTCTTCCTTTTTCAATACCCGCTCCTGAATTGCAAACAAATTATCTATATCCTTTGCTTTCTTACGTTCACTTTTTTGAATTGGAAAATAAAAAAGCACTGCCAAAAATGAAAAAATCCCATAAAGACAACCAAAAGTAGCAGTTCCGTATATGAAAAAATTAGGGTGAAAAGCGCTTTCAAGCACAACTAAATCACTACCAACAATATAAAAATAAAGAATACCTGCATTTACTATATTTAATGGTATAAAAAGTAAAAAAACCATTTTCATGGCATCATAATCCAGATAGTTCAGCCATTTATAATGAAAGCTAAAGTATATAGAAGAGCAAACGATTAAAACATAGTAAGTTAAATAAACCGGAAAAGGAAGGCTAAATGGAATAAAAGCCAGAAAAACAGACAGCAAAATCAAGCTTAAAAAAAGTCTCCAGTAAATTCTTTTCTCCTCATGATTAATTAAAGCGAGCGTACCAAACATAGAGAGAACATACACCAGATAAATCACCATCGAAAAGGTTAGAAAAACACTGATATAGTCTGTATTCATTTCCTGATAGAAAGGAAAGTTTTCCAGTGTTGGCGGCAACTGAAACAGAAGCATCAATATTAGGCCCCAAACAAGTATATTCTGTAAAAGAGCTTCTAAATTAAAAAAGTGTATTTTTCTGAAATAGTAATTTCCGGTCAGCAAAACACCGGCAAAAAAGAACATATTAGCTATGGCCTCCAAAAAACTGTGTCCGTTTCTTCCCAAATCAAAAAATGAAACTATTTCATTCCCATACAGTAACATTCCAATGGAAGCCACCAAGCCACATATAAAAATAAATACGTAAATAAAGCCTTTTTGAAACTTCAATTTTTTATGTTTTTCTTATAAAGTAGCTAATTTACTATAAATATACGTTTAATAAAATTTAAAAATTGCCAATTTAAATGCAGTGAAGAATACCATCTCCCTGTTTTATTTTTCTAATAGATGTTAAAGTGCTAAAAATATATTCAATTCCTTAACTTTGCGTTCCGGCACAAATAGCCACAGCAGCTATCTCTAAACATTTGCCAGTATGATAAAGCTTTCCGTAATTATTGTTAACTACAATGTTAAATACTTCCTGGAGCAGTTGCTGCACTCTTTGGAGCGGGCTTGTAATGATATTAGTAGTGAAATATTTGTAGTTGACAATGCCTCTTCTGATGAATCGGTTAAAATGCTGAAATCAAAATTTCCGGATGTTATTTGTATTGAAAATAAAGAAAATCTTGGGTTTTCAAAAGCGAATAATCAGGCGATTCGACTGGCAAAAGGAGAATATGTATTGCTTTTAAATCCTGATACGGTTGTGTCTGAAGATACCTTCAAAAAAAGCATCGCTTTCATGGATGACCATCCGGATGCCGGTTGTCTGGGAGTCAAAATGTTGGACGGAAAAGGACGTTACCTGCCGGAATCAAAAAGAGGTTTACCCACTCCATGGGTTTCTTTTTGTAAGCTCTCCGGATTGACGACCCTCTTTCCCAAAAGTAAACTTTTTGCAAAATATTATCTGGGACATCTGGATGAAAATAAAAACCATGAAATTGAAGTCCTTGCCGGAGCTTATATGTTTATGAGAAAAACAGCCTTAGACAAAACAGGCCTGCTGGACGAAGATTTTTTTATGTACGGAGAAGATATTGACTTATCTTATCGCTTTTTGAAAGCAGGCTTTAAAAACTTCTATTTGGCTGAAACTTCGATTATTCATTATAAAGGAGAAAGCACTAAGAGGGGCAGCCTCAACTATGTAAAAGTCTTTTACCAGGCGATGGATATTTATGCAAAAAAACATTTTACCGTTGCCGGAGCCCGTTTCTATCATGCTATTATACGCATTGCCATCTATTTTAAAGCTTTTTTTGAATTATCTAAAAGGATAGCCGGAGGCATTTTTCTCCCTCTTTTTGATGCCCTTCTCATATTTTTCGGAATGTTTTTTCTGATAGACTTTTGGTCTAAAAACGTTAAAGAAGCAGAAGCATACTATCCAAACCTTTATCTGGAAGCTATAATACCGGCTTATATTTTAGTTTGGGTATTATCAATATTCTTTTCCGGGGGATATGACAAACCTTTAAAAATATACAAACTCGTCAGAGGAGGAATTATCGGCACCATTATTATTTCAAGCATTTATGCCTTTTTAGACGAATCGCTTCGCTACTCCAGAGCTCTGATAATTTTAGGCGGCGTATGGACAATTGCGGTTACCGTTTTTTCCCGTATATTTTTTAAAATCATTAGCCATAAGCGCCTGAAAATTGATTTCAATAATCAGAAAAAAATACTGATAGCCGGAAATTTAAATGAAGGGAAAAGAGTCCTTTCTTTACTTAGTCAGTTTGGTGTGGAAAAGAATTTTTCCGGTTTTGTAGTACCGGATGAAAACTTAAAAAATGGTGATAATGAGCAAATTGTCGGCTCCTATTCTCAATTAGAAAGCATCAGCGGACTTTTAAATATTGAGGAAATTATCTTTTGTTCTGCCGATATGCCTTATAACCACATAATTTCCTGGATGGAAAGCATGGGTCAGGAAGTTGACTTTAAAATCGTAAGCCCCGGAAATCAGAGTATCGTTGGCAGCAATTCAAAAAATGCCGCCGGAGACCTTTACGCTGTAGATATTAATCTTTCAATTACCCAACCCTCTCAAAAGAGAAACAAACGATTGATGGACACTTTTCTGGCCTTGTTTTTATTGGTTTTTTCACCGATAGTTCTGTTATTCCTTAAAGAAAAGTCAGCTCTTTGGAAAAATCTATTTTTAATCATCGGCGGTAAACTTTCTTTTGTAGGATATATAAAAGAAACAGATTCTACGACAAGCAATTTACCCAATATTAAGTCCGGCGTGTTATCTCCTGCTGATACTTATCAGGCGCTCAATTTAGATAAGGTCAATATTAAAAGACTCAATCTGCTATATGCAAGAGATTATAAAGTTTATAATGATATAGAAATTATTAGAAAAGGATTTTCAAAAATAGGAAGGAAAACAGCTTAGTAAATGATAAAAAATATAATATTTGACTATGGTGAAGTCATAGTAAATGTAGACCCCGATAAAACAATCAAAGCACTTGAAGCCTTAGCTGATAAAGAGACCCTCACTCAGGGAGTTAGCTTAAACCAAACCTTTTTTCATGAATTTGAAAGAGGGCAGATTACAGCAGCAGATTTTCGAAGTAACTTAAAAGCCTTATTAAACTGCAAATCTACAGACGAGGAGTTAGATGATGCCTGGAATGCCATGCTGGAAGATTTGCCCGAAGAAAACCTTCAAATGCTCACTGATGTTAAAACAAAATACAGAAGCTTTCTTTTAAGCAATACCAATGAATTGCACCTGGCTTCTTTGGAAAAGTATTTACTAAAAACGTATAACTTCCCTGACTTAGCCGGTTTTTTAGAAAAAGAATATTACTCTCATTTAATTGGAATGAGAAAGCCTGATATGGAAATTTTTAACTTTGTGCTTACTGAAAATAAACTATCCGCTGCCGAAACTCTTTTTTTGGATGATAACCCTGCCAATATTGAGGCTGCTAAAAAGCTTGGTATACATACCGAACAGGTAAGCAAAAGCAGGCCTGCCATTTTAATATTGAAAGAAATGAATTTAATTTCTTAGCCGGGTGGTTTTATAAAAAGCAAAATCATGAATAAAAAAACACAAAATATCATACTCATCTTGGCATCTGTTGTTTTTCTGATTTATGCCATAGGTTTCGTAATTAGCCCTACCACAGAGGTTGAAATTTCCGGAGAAGTAGATGCCGGTCACTCTGAAGTTTACGATTTGATTTCTAACCCTTCAACATGGCCAAAATGGAGCCCTATAACTCCTTCTGCCACTTCATTTCGAATGAGAAAAGAAGGTCCGGATCAAGGAGTTGGTGCCAAAATAGTCTACTTATATGATCAAAAAGAAGCACTGACAATATCTATTACCGAAACCAGGCAGGGTTTAATGGTCCGGTATGATATTTCATCTGTTCAGGCTCCTCAGATTTCTACCGGTGAAATTGCACTGGAACCGGTTTCCGGAAAAACCCGAATCGTATGGACACACGAATCAAACTGGGGTAAAAACCCAATCATGAAACTCATGGGAAAAGTGATGGTGTCTAAACAAAGAAATGACATGCTTAAAAGCCTGGAAAATATGCAAAACGATTTATAAGAGATATTAAAACCACCTGAAGCTCGCCCGAAGATTACATTTATTATTTGAAAATTGCATAAAACAGACTTAACTTTACATTAATTGACAGTGAGTTATCAGGCAAATAATAGCGGTTTTTAAATTAACACTTACTGTTAAAAACAATTGTTTTTTTATGAACAAAACTGTTATGAAAGAAAATTTCAAGCTGAAAAATTTTATAAGCAAAAACACACAGAAGCCATTATTGGCTATGCTCATAGACCCTGATAAAGCCTCGCAAAAACACCTCAAACAACTTGCAGGAAAAATACATGATTTTACTCCTGATATTTTTTTAGTTGGTGGCAGTGTGATGGAGCAATCTCTGTTTGACGAGACAGTTGAAGACTTAAAAAGCTTGTTTCCCCAAATACCCTTGATTTTATTTCCCGGAAGCCACTATCAGGTTTCTTCAAAAGCTGATGGAATATTAATGCTATCCTTAGTCTCCGGCAGAAATTCTGACTATCTAATCGGTCAACAGGTCTTGGCTGCTCCAAAAATTAAAGCCTCCGGCATGGAAGTTTTGCCAACAGCTTATATGCTGATTGACGGTGGCTCCTTAAGCTCTGCAAATTATATTACCCAAAGTTTGCCCATTCCTGCTGACAAACCCGGAATTGCTGCGGTAACAGCTTTAGCTGCCAAGCAGATGGGAATGCAATTTATTTATTTGGATGCCGGCAGCGGAGCACAAAATTCAGTAAGCCCTCAAATGGTAGAAGCTGTAAAAAAAGAAACTGATTTACCGGTTTTTGTAGGTGGGGGAATCAGAAACATTCATCAAATGAAATCTTTAGTTTCTTCCGGCGCAGATGTTATTGTTATTGGAACTTTGTTTGAAGAAAAGCTTGATGAAATAAAATCAATGAAAGAATATATACAGAATTTAATCATTTCCGGAAGCCTAAAATCTAAGATTTGAAAGCTTTAGTTATACGATCTACAGGCAGCTGGTACACAGTTATTAGTCATGACAACCAAAAAATTGAATGTAGACTGAAAGGAAAACTGAGATTAAAAGGCTACCATTCTACAAATCCGGTTGTAGTAGGGGATATGGTAACTCTTGAAAAAAGCGAATCGGCAGATTATGTAATTAAAGAGGTTTACGACAGGAAAAATCAAATGGTCCGTTTGTCACCGCGTCATAAACATATGAAACATGTCATTGCTGCTAATATTGACATGGCTATTCTACTCGTAACTATCAGCAAGCCAAGAACATCAACCGGTTTTATTGACAGATATCTCGTTGTAGCGGAAGAATTTTCAGTTCCCGTTACTATTGTCTTTAATAAAATAGATTTATTGAAAGAAAAAGAACATAAAAAGTTAGACGAAATCATTGAAAGATATTCAAATTGCGGATATCCTTGCCTGAAAACCTCAGCCGCAAAAAATACCGGCATCGATGAAGTGAAAAAAATCATCAAAGGGAAAATTTGCCTGATTAGCGGATATTCCGGTGTTGGAAAATCAACTATTATAAATGCTATCTATCCCGAACTCAACATAAAAACGGCTGAAATTTCCAAACAAACCGGAAAGGGAAAACATACAACTACTTATGCTGAAATGCATCAAATGCCTTTTGGCGGATACCTGATAGACACTCCGGGTACTAAAGAATTTGCTTTGCCGGAAATTGATCCGCGAACTCTGAGTCATCATTTTCCCGAAATGGTGCCCTACCTGCAATATTGTAAATTTAACAATTGTAATCATGTTAACGAACCCGATTGCGCAGTAAAAGATGCCGTATCAGACGGGCAAATAGATTTCAACAGATATGAAAGCTACCTAAGCATGTTAAGCGAATTACAACTAAAAAACTTGTATTAATTATGCGCGTTATTCTTCAAAGAGTACAAAAAGCAGCTGTGATTATAAACAAACAGGAGAAAAGAAAAATCAGTAACGGACTTGTGGTCCTGCTGGGAATAGAAGAAGCTGACGGGGAAGAAGATATAGACTGGCTGTGTAAAAAGATAGTGAACATGAGAATTTTTGAAGATACTGAAGAAAAAATGAATCTTTCATTAAATGATTGCAATGGCGATTTATTGTTAGTGAGTCAATTCACCCTTCACGCACTTACAAAAAAAGGGAACCGACCTTCTTTTATAAAATCGGCGAAACCGGAAATTTCCATCCCGCTCTACGAGTCTTTTTGTAAAAAAATAAAACCTTTGGTAAACGGACATTTTGAAACAGGAGAATTTGGTGCCTATATGGAAGTAAAATTAATTAACGATGGCCCGGTAACCATCTTTATGGATAGCAAAAATAAAATCTGATGGAATTAAAACAAGCACAGGAAACAGTTGACAACTGGATAAAAAAATATGGCGTTCGCTATTTTAATGAATTGACAAATATGGCTATTTTATCAGAAGAAGTAGGAGAGCTTGCCAGAATAATAGCCAGAAAATACGGAGAACAATCCTTTAAAAAAGGGGAAGAAACCGAAAGCATAGATGATGAATTGGCGGATGTTCTTTTTGTTGTAATCTGCCTGGCCAATCAAACAGGAGTTGACTTATCGGCAGCCTTAAAGAAAAATTTAGAGAAAAAAACAAACAGAGATCAAAACAGACATTCCGAAAATCCTAAACTCAAATAACTATGGACTACTTAAATAAAAACTTTCAGGAATATGCAGAAAATTATTCCACGGATGAAGACGAACTTTTAAAGAAAATTAATCGGGAAACACATCTGAAAGTTCCTATGCCGAGAATGCTTTCCGGACATTTGCAGGGTATATTTTTAAAAATGTTCAGCACAGCATTACAACCCAAATGCATACTTGAGATTGGCACCTACACCGGATATTCAGGCATTTGCCTTGCCAAAGGACTTAGTGAAAATGGCCGGTTAATTACCATAGATATAAATGATGAGCTGGAAAATATGGTAAGAGGCTATTTCAAAGAATCCGGTCTTGAAAGAAAAATTGACTATAAGCTGGGAAATGCACTTGATATAATCCCGGAATTGGATATCCAACCGGATCTGGTTTTTATTGATGCAGACAAAAAAAACTATCTGAATTACTATAAAATGATTATTGATAAACTCAGACCGGGCGGCTTTATTTTAGTTGACAATGTTTGGTGGAGCGGGAAAGTGCTAAATGAGAAAAAAGATAAAGACACTACTGCCATACATGAATTTAATGAGTTTGTACATCACGATAAACGAGTTGAAAACTTTTTACTGCCAATCAGAGACGGTATCATGATTTTAAGAAAACTTGCTTAGCTATTTTTATTCAAAAACGGTTTTTCTATTAATTTTTTCATTTATTGTTTTTTCAATTATTATAGTTTTAAATTTGTAGCGTTTAAACTTTTTCTTTGAAATTTGTTTTTACGTGTATCTAAATTATACAAACTGACGACTTTGCTAAAACACTTATATACTTTTACTTTAAGCTTGTTACTCATTTTACCGGCGCAATTTGCCAATGCTGAGGATAGTGCTGAGTTATGGGACTTGCAAATGTGTATTGACTATGCCCTGGAAAACAGTGTACAGCTGAAACAACAGGAAATCAATTTGCAGTTGCAGGAAGCTGTATTAAGCCAAACTTATGCCGATATATTTCCTTCAATAAATGCAGATTTAAATTCCAGTTTAAACTATGGGCGTAATGTAGATCCAACGACATATGAGTTTCGCACCCAAACTATCACGTTGGGCTCTGCGACTTTAAGTTCAAATTTAACCTTATTTAACGGCTTTAGAAAGTGGAATACCATTCGCCAAAACCGACTAAATCTTTCTTCTGCTGAAGCTGATTTGGCCCAATCTGCTAATGATGTTGCCCTGAATATTTCTTCTGCATATTTACAGATTCTGCTAAGTGAATCTCAGGCAAGACTTGCTCAGGAACAACTGGAGGTAATAAGTCAGCAGGTTGAACAAACCCGGAGAATGGTAGAAAGTGGAGCTCTGGCAGACAATGCTTTAATGGAAATTCAAGCTCAGCAGGCACGGGATGAATTAAACAGTATAGTAGCTGAAAATAATCTGGAGCTGGCCTATCTGAATTTGAAAATTTTAATGCAGGCTGATCCGGATAAAGACATCAGGATTTTTCGTCCGGAGCTGGATGTCCCGGACATAAGTGAGATTGAACAAAGAAACCCTCAGGCAATTTATGCAACAGCACTTCAGCTGCAACCTAAGATTCAAAGTGCTGCATATAAAATCCAAAGTGCAGAAAAAGGCATACAAGTTGCCCGCTCCGGTAGATACCCCTCTTTAAACTTTTTTGCTGCATTCAGAACAAACTACTCAGATGGAAGAGAGCAATTTACAGACTTTGTCCCTACCGGTGGTATTGATACGCTCGGATTTTTATCTTCAGACCTGACTCCAGTCGTAAGGCCGGAAATCGATATCATTTCCGAAAAAATACCTTTTGGCGAACAATTAGATGAAAATTTCAATTATGCCATAGGCCTCAATTTGACAGTGCCTATATTTAATGGCTGGCAAGTGAAAACAAATATACAAAGAGCAACTTTGGAACACCAATCAGCTCTTTTGGGCGATACACAGGTCAGAAATCAGTTGAGAAATGACATACAACAAGCCTATGTCTCTGCCAGAGCTGCAGGACTCAGATACCGCTCTTCGGAGGCAAACCTTTCAGCTGCTCAAAACGCTTATCGAAACGCAGAACAAAGATTTAACCTTGGGATGTTAAACGCTGTTGATTTTAATACCTCCCGAAACAATCTTCAAATAGCAGAAACAGAGCTCCTGAATGCAAAGTTTGAATATATTTTTCAATTGAAGATACTTGACTTTTATGAAGGAAAGCCTTTAGAATTAAATTAATAATTGTGAACACAAAAAAAGTACTATATTATCTCGCAGGCATAACTTTACTGCTAATTCTGGTAATCTTTTCCGGTAACAGGCTTGGCTTTTTAGGAACTTCTGCTGCCGTTGAAGTTCAAACCGAAAAAGCGGAAAGAAGAGATATTGCTGAAAGAGTAGCTGCCAGTGGTAAAATATTTCCGGAAACGGAAGTGAAAATTTCATCAGAAGTATCCGGTGAAATTACCGCTATCTTAATAGCTGAAGGTGACTCTGTGGAGAGAGGACAGCTTTTACTCGAAATCAATCCCGACATTTACAAGTCAATGCTGGAAAGGGCGGAGGCCACGCTAAATCAAAGCAGGGCAAACTTAGCCTCTTCAAAAGCCAGAAAAATACAAGCAGAAGCTCAGTTTTTAAATGCTGAATTGACTTTTAACCGTAGTAAAAAACTTTTTGAAGAAAGAGTTATTTCAGAAAGTGAGTTTGAATCGGCTCAAGTTGCTTATACAACATCCCAATCAGAAGTTGACGCAGCAGAGCAAGCTGTTTTAGCCGCGGAGTTTAATATTAAAAGTGCGCAGGCAACGGTCAATGAAGCCCGGGATAATCTTGCCAGAACCAGTATACGCTCTCCAATAAACGGTATCGTTTCCAAGCTTTCTGCTGAACCCGGTGAAAGAGTGGTGGGAACAGCCCAAATGCTGGGAACAGAAATTATGAGGGTGGCTGATTTTGACATTATGGAAGTTCGGGTTGAAGTAAGCGAATCGGACATTTTGAGAGTCGGAGTCGGAGATTCAGCAGATGTAGAGGTAGATGCATATCTTAATGAAGTTTTCACAGGCGTAGTTACACGCGTTGCACAGTCTTCTGCCGGCAGCGATATGCAGCTAATGACGGATCAGGCTACCAATTTTATGGTGTATATCCGATTAGTACCGGAGTCTTACCTTCATGTTATGGACAGAGTTAAAAGTAAATTCCCTTTCAGGCCGGGTATGTCTGCTGCAGTTGAAATCCGGACAGCAAAAGTACAGGATGTAATTTCGGTTCCGATTCAGTCTGTTACGCTTAGAACTATAGAAAATGATGAAAAAGAAACTGAGGTTGTTTTTGTATCAGAAAATAACAAAGCAAAAATCAGAATGGTAAAAACCGGTATACAAGACGACCGGTATATTGAAATTAAAGAAGGACTGAATGAGGGTGAAGTAATAATAAGCGGTCCGTTCAGAGCTGTATCCAGAATATTGGAAGAAGGCACAGAAATAGAGCATTCCTCTGAAAAATAAACACACAGCTTTAATAAAGAGCAGCAAATTATGCAAAAAAAATGTAGAGTTATAGCCGTAACTGCTCCTTCAGGGGCAGGTAAAACAACTATTATTAAATATTTGCTAAACAAGTTTCCGGCTTTGACCTTCTCTGTATCAGCAACTACGAGAGCCCCTCGTGAAGGTGAAATAAATGGTAAAGATTATCACTTTCTTCCAAAAGAAGTTTTTTTGGAGAAAATAAAAAACAATGAGTTTCTGGAATGGGAAGAAGTTTATGAAGGTCTCTTTTACGGTTCTTTAAAAAGTGAGGTTATTAAAAACTGCGACTCCGGAAAAATAACTCTATTTGATGTGGATGTGCATGGCGCAATGAATATTAAAAGTCATTACGGAGAAGAGGCTTTTGTTCTTTTTGTCAAACCTCCTTCATTGGAAATTCTGATAAAAAGACTTACCAACAGGCAAACAGAAGACATATCTTCTATTGAAAAAAGAGTTGCCAGAATGAAATATGAAATGAGTTTTGAAACTAAATTTGACCATGATTTGTTAAATGATGAGCTTAAAACTGCGAGAACGGAAGCAGAAAAAATCATATCTGACTTTTTAAAAAAAAGTTGATGTTTTAACGAAATCGTTGTAATTTTATGGTATCATGGTAGTTCAAATTACAGAAGGTATAAAAGTAAGCGTTATCTCTCGCTTTAAAGAAGACTTGTCTAACATTCAGGAAGGCGAGTATCTTTTTACATACCATGTAACCATCGAAAACCTTAGCAACTATACCATTAAGCTGTTAAAAAGACACTGGATAATTTTCGATTCAGGTTCCGTTGTAAGAGAAGTAAAAGGCGAAGGTGTAGTAGGCAGACAACCAATTATAGAACCGGGGCAATCTCACCGTTATGTTTCGGGCTGTAACCTTAATAGTGAAATTGGAAGCATCAGTGGCCTCTATCTTATGGAAAAATTATCTGACGGGAAACAATTCAACGTAATCGTTCCACAGTTTAAATTAATTTGCCCTTATAAATTAAACTAACTGCTTTTTAGCTTAAATTCAACTTCGCCCATGTAATGATTTAAAAACCTGCATTTTTAAAATCCGCTTACATAAAAGAAAGGCCGGAGTCACATTTTTTAACAACAGATTAATCAAAAAACATTTTTTAAACGCTGTAAAAAGCATAACTTCATTCATTATGAAGTGAATAATAGTATATCAATAAAAATCTATTTAAAATCATATCTTTAAAAAAGATGCCTGTAAAACAGGTTGACAAAAAAACAAATATGGGAAAAAAGAAGAAAAAAACACCTGAAAATGTAATTTGGGAGTTTATCATCCAAAGAAAAAAGAAAAAATATTCAATCAAGCAGCTATATGATAAATTTATCCCGCCTTACACACTTGATGAAATTGATTTGGCAGTAAAAGTTTTAGATAAAAACAATAAAATAGAAAAATTATCGGCTAAGAAGTTCAGACTTGTTGAGAAAAATAAAAACCAAAATCAAAGCCAAACGAAAAAAACAACATCAGATAATTTGATAAAGGGAAAGGTTGATATGACTCAACACGGTCATGCTTTTATTATATCGGAGGACACAGAAAACGACATTTACATCCGGACAGAAAACCTCAACAGAGCCATGGATAATGATGAGGTGCTTGTTGCTATTACCAAAGTAAATAAAAGAGGGAGAGCCGAAGGTAAAGTTATTGAGATAACCCAAAGATTCAGAACTCAATTTTTTGGTACAATCCAAAAGCATGATCACTATGCGTTTTTAATCATCGATGACCCGAGGATTAATTTTGATATTTTTATTCCTAAAAAGAATTTAAATGACGCCAAAAATGGGGAGAAAGTAATAGTTAAAATAGAAGATTGGGGCAGTCTGGACAGCAGCCCTATAGGTATAGTGGTGGAAAGTATGGGTAAGGCCGGAGCCGATGAAGTAGAAATGAAAACTATTTTAATTGAAAAAGGCTTTAACCTGCAATTTTCAAAAGAAGTAATGAAAGAGGCTGATGATTTTCCGGATTATATACCGGAATCAGAAATTTCAAAAAGATTAGATTACAGAAAACCATTGACTTTTACGATTGACCCGGCAGATGCCAAAGATTTTGACGATGCCCTTTCGGTTCAAAAGCTGAAAAACGGAAATTACGAAATCGGGGTTCACATTGCCGATGTCAGCCACTTTGTGCAGTCAGGCACCAAATTAGATGATGAAGCTCTGGAGCGTTCAACATCTGTATATTTAGTAGGCAGGGTTTGTCCTATGCTGCCTGAACGCATTTCCAATCATCTATGCTCTTTACGTCCCAACGAAGACAGAATGGCTTTTTCTGTGATTTTTGAAATTACGACAAAGGCAGAAGTCAAAAACTTTCAAATTAGCAAAACAATTATTCATTCGGACAAAAGATTTACCTATGAAGATGCTCAGGAAATTATCGAAAAGAAGAAAGGAAAATTTGCCCCTGAATTAAACCTGTTGAATGAAATCGCTCAATTACTAAGAAAAAATAGATTTAATGAAGGGTCTATAAATTTTGATAAGCCGGAAGTGCAGTTTGAGTTAAATGAAGATAACTTTCCAATTGGTGTCAAAACAAAAGAAAGAAAAGATGCGCATTTACTTGTAGAAGACTTTATGCTTTTGGCAAATAAAACCACCGCCCGCTATATGTCTAAATTAGTAGCCGGAAAATCTCCAATACCCTTTGTCTACCGCATACACGATGCGCCGGATTTAGGAAAACTTGAAACATTCTCAGCAATGGCGGCCAAATTTGGGCATCATGTAAAATTCTCTAACCCTGAGCAAATCTCTGCTTCACTGAACATCCTCCTTGGAAAAATTAAAGGTCGAAAAGAGCAAAATATACTTGAACAATTAGCCATTCGGTCAATGGCAAAAGCTGCATATACCACTAAAAATATTGGTCATTATGGCTTAGCCTTTGATTTTTACACCCATTTCACTTCTCCGATTCGACGTTATCCGGATTTGGTTGTGCATCGTATTATTGACCACTTTCTGACTAAAAAAGAAGCATATTATGAGCAGTCCCTGCTGGAAGATATTTGTAAACACTCCTCATTCAAAGAACGAAATGCCATGCAGGCTGAATGGGAATCCATAAAATATAAGCAAGTTCAGTTTATGATGAATAAAATAGGCGAAAGCTTTGATGGAGTAATATCAGGAGTTATTGCCAGAGGATTTTTTGTAGAATTAGCTGAAAACAAATGTGAGGGCTTTGTAGATATTGACAGCCTTCAGCAAGATTTCGTTTTTGATACGGATGATTATAGTTTAACTTCTCCTTCAACCGGCCAAAAGCTAAGGCTTGGAGATGATGTCAGAGTAAAATTAATTGACACCTCGCTAAAAAAACGCAGAATTGATTTTGAATGGTTGATGGATGAATAACGATGAAGGTTACATATCTTGAGAGATGTCTTAAGATGAGGGTTTGGTTATGACTTATACAGCTAGTTGCTAATTACAAATTAGTATAGGGAACTCATTACTATTTTTAACATAATATAAGCTTCCGGTTTCATAAACCTTAAAATAAAATCCGTACCCATTTTTTGAAAAATGATTAGCGAATTTACGAAAACAATGTTGCTGAACATAAGATAATCGATTGTCTGACCTACATGGAAGTGTACTTATTCCATACCTGCTATTAAAAAAAACATGTGAAATGTTACCACTTTTACAGAATCTGCTAGACCCTACTATTTTATTCGACTTTTTAGAAAGTAGTAGAACCTCTGATAATACAAGCTCATTAATTTTGCTCACTTTTATTTCGGAAAATGCATTGTAAATGATATGGGTATTTATTATTGGTAAAAAAATAAATTGTGTTGTATCAATATCAAAAGTGTCTTGAATAAAACCCGGGAAAACAATTGTATCAACTTCTTTAACAGTCAAGCTGTTTTTTGCTTTTTGAGTGTACTCCTCTATGATAGCTTTAGAGCTTTCTGAAAAAAACTCATCGATTATGGATTGGCTAAAAACATTATTAAAGCTGGTTATCGAACAAACTAAACCCAATATGAAAAATAAATATTTCGTTTTTTTCATGGAAATTAAAGTTATCGTAACTAAAAAATGAATGCAACTGCTTTCGTATTTCACAAAAGAAAATTATACCTGAATTTAATATTTTTCATTTGCTTCTTTCAATGCAATTTCTTCTAATTTTTCGAAATCCTGAAATTTATTTCCCTGATTGTAGTAGAGACGCGATTAATCGCGTCTCTACGATGATACGGATATGTGCTAAAAGTATTATTCTAAGCACCAATGATTTTCTTGACCTATAGAACCTTTCTCTCACAAAATTAGTTAACATCTATATCATTTTTTAGCCATTTCAAACTATCTATGTTAAATCCATCAAAAGAGAATTCTACATTCTTCATTCCTTTATAATTTTTTTGAATTCTTTTTTGCTGTTTCACATTCTGTCCTAAGTCAATTACCTTAATTTTTATGTCATTTTTTCTTGTACCATTTACTAACTGTGGATAAATAAAAGCTCTAGTATGAAAATCATCTTTTCTCATGCTAAACCCAATTATTACTACTTCCAATTCGTCCTGTAGATATATCCAAGGCATGCTCCATAAGTCTCCAAAAATTCTTTAGTTGGCTAAGTTTGTCAAAGTTGGGAGTGATTATGTAAGGAGTCATATGATTATTAAAGCAGTCTTGTATATCACCTTCATACCTATACATATTTGAAATACTTTTAGATAAAGGCAAGAATTTTTGTTTCCCAAGATTTCTATAATTATAATCTCTTGGTTTAAAACAGTCTATCGATCCATGCATCTTAATCAAAGCTAAACATTCAGTTTCAATAGCTGTGTTCAAATCATAAGCAAATGGGATTTCTAGTTCTCTTAATGTATCTTCAAGTATAGTATCCCAGTTAAAAGTAATAATTAAAGACTTTTTAAGATTCTTGGCAAACTGATTGTATAGCTCTTGCTGTTTGGGTTCAATTTGAACCTGATGATCATAGATAACTTCAGCTAACCACTGTTTGATAAAACTTTGGAATTTGCTTCCATGGTCACTCCATCTTTCATTAGTGTTTTCAATGAAAGCTGAAGACGCTGCAACATATGATAGAAACTCTTCAATGTCTATAGGTAGCTTGTTTTCTAATATTCTTTTATGATTGATTCGAGTAGTTGGATAGTAATACCTTAGTTCATCAATAAGCCAATCAGCCTGACCCCACTCTGCTGATTTATTGTTACCTAAGAGCCACGGTTTAGTTCCAGATTTTTTATGGACTTCCTTAATTAAGTCGCAGGTTAACGGTAGTCCTGCTGGTCGAGAAAATCCTGCTCCAAGAATATAAATGCGTTCAATTCCGTAATATTTCAAGAGTCCTCTCATAGATTAGTAGTTAGGTGTTGTAAAAAGTAGAGACGCGATTAATCGCGTCTCTACGATGCGTCGATGTGTCCGTCATCGTTTCCATCGTTGTACAAATTAAATCGCCGATCATAAGCCACCATCAATCGGTTTGTCAATTAACAAATTCATTTTCCTATCCACAACATTTCCAAAAAAAAACTCACTGTTTTGTGTGCAAGTCGTCACATAATAAGATGCATTCCATCAAGGCTTTTTATATAGTGAATGCTTATAGTGCTTTTCCAGCTATGTATTTACATCATTTCACCGCAAAATAGAGAATGTGTACCTTCGAAGATTTATCTTTATACTGATTTTTTATTTATGAAAATTTTCGGGAAATATAAACTTGTAAAACTTTTAGGCCTAAGCTCTGTAGTCCTCTTTTTAGGATGGTGGTGGTTTTCTCTGCCTGAAAATCTGTTTGAAAAAGAATACTCTTTTATACTGGAAAGCAGAGAAGGAAATTTAATGGGGGCACTAATTGCATCTGATGAACAATGGCGGTTTCCTCCACCTGAAAACATTCCGGATAAGTTTTTACATGCACTGATTGAGTTTGAAGATAAACGTTTTTATTACCACTTTGGAATTGACCCAATTGCAATTGTAAGGGCAGTAAGAGAGAATGTAAAAAATAAGAAAATCGTCAGTGGAGGGAGCACTATCAGTATGCAACTGGCAAGACTGTCCAGGAAGTCACCCGGTCGTACAGTTTGGGATAAATCCATAGAAACATTACTGGCATTACGCATAGAATTAAGGTACTCAAAATCAGAAATTCTCAACCTTTATGCTACTCATGCTCCTTTTGGCGGAAATGTAGTTGGTCTTGAAGCTGCTTCGTGGCGTTATTTTGGAAGGCCTCCTGAAGACCTGAGCTGGGCAGAAGCAGCAACGCTTGCCGTTTTGCCAAATAACCCATCGGTTATACATCCCGGGAGAAACAGAGCGCATTTGAAAAATAAGCGGAATAGTCTTCTTTACAGGCTTTATAAAAAAGAGCATTTTGATTCATTAAGTTATTCTTTATTTATAGAAGAACCTCTTCCGGAAAAACCGAAAAGCCTTCCCCAAATAAGCCCTCAGCTTTTACACAGAGCTAAGTCAGAGTTTGGGAAAAAACAATACCGCCTGAGAACAACCATTGATTTTGACTTACAATCAAAAGTGAACAATTTAGCAAAAGTGCATGCCGGCAAATTAAAACACAATCACATTAAGCATTTAGCAGTGGTTGTTGCTGATGTAAACACCGGACAGTATTTAGCGTATACCGGCAATGTTCCCGAAGCCAATCAGCTTGTTTCAGGAAATCAGCTTGATTTAGTCCGTGCGAAAAGAAGTACCGGAAGCGTTTTAAAGCCGGTTTTGTATGCGGCTATGTTAACCGAGGGAGACATACTTCCGGAAAGTCTGATTGCTGATATCCCTACTCAAATAGGCAGCTATTCACCTCAAAATTTTAATCTTGAATATGAAGGAGCCGTGCCGGCTTATAAGGCCTTGGCAAGATCCCTGAACGTTCCGGCTGTGCGAATGTTAAGAGCTTTTGGAGTAGAAAAATTTTATGCTGTTTTGGAAGAAACCGGATTTCTTTCACTCGATCAACCGCCGGGGCACTACGGATTGACCTTAGCTCTCGGTGGTGCAGAAGGAACTCTTGAGGATGTAGCTTCAATTTATACCGGGATGAGTAGATTGCTGAATGAGTACCATCCCCACTCCGGCAAGTATTCAGAAAACCTGTTCCGGCCACTCAGCTATACTTTTGAAGATTCAAAAAGCAATACATATAGCAATACTTCTGTGTTAGAAGCCGGGGCTGTATGGCACACTATGGAAGCTTTGCTGCATGTGGAAAGACCTCAAAGTGAAACGGGCTGGCTTTTTACCAAACCGAATCAAAAAATCGCCTGGAAAACCGGTACCAGTTTTGGTTTCAGAGATGCCTGGTCCGTGGGAATCACTCCGGAATATGTTGTGGCTGTGTGGGTTGGAAATGCCGATGGAGAAGGGCGGCCCGGGATTATAGGCATTGAAGCTGCTGCACCTCTTATGTTTAATGTGTTTCATTTATTAGGTTCAGGTAATTCCTGGTTCAGAACTCCTCATGATGACTTAATTGAAATGAATGTCTGCACAAAAAGCGGCTTTAAAGCGGGCATGGCTTGTGAGTCGTATGAAAAGACGTTAGTGCCTCCGGGAGGACGTAAAAGTTCTGTTTGTCCCTATCACAGAATTGTGCATACCGATATGGATGAAAATTGGCAGATAAATGCCGGCTGCAAAGATATAAATGAAATAATTCAAAAGTCCTGGTTTGTTTTGCCTCCTGCTATGGCACATTATTTCAGGATGTCTAATGCTTCTTACAAACCGCTTCCTCCACTACATCAGGATTGTCGCCATTCTTCTGAATCTGAAAAAATGATAGGCCTTATTTACCCGAGACATCGGCCCAATATTTTAATTCCTTTGGAGGTAGATGGAAATCAGGAGTCCGTGATTTTTGAAGCAACACATCAGTTAGCAGGGGTAAATATTTACTGGCATTTAAATAATGAATTCCTTGGTACTACTAAACATTTTCACAAAATGTCTTTACAACCAAAACCCGGTAAACACAATCTTACTTTAATAGACGAAAAGGGTTATCAAATCAGTCAGTCATTTGAAATTCTACCAAATTTTCAATATTAATTTTCATCAAAGACTTAAGAGTTTGCTTTCTCTAAATCCTGAAGTTTATCATGAACAGACAGAGCCGAATCGGTAAAGGGAACCAAAACCATATCAAACCCCCTTTCCTTCAAAGGCTCAACTTCTGCCCTCCGGTAAGCTGTTGCAATAAGCTTGCCTTTAAATCCTTTTTTCTGCGCACATTTTGCTAAGCAAGCAGAACTGTATTGGTCATTTATGCTGCTAATCATAAACTTTACCCCATCAGTTGGAATGCTTTCCAATATTTCAGGATCTTCAATGTCACCATATATCATAGTGCTACCTTTGTCATTTTTTTGTTTTGAGATTTCCGGGTCAAAATCTATCCCCAAAACTTTATATCCCTCACTTTTCAAATGCTGTAAAATTTGACTGCCATATCTTCCCAGGCCAAACAAAATCACATCAAAGCTCTCTTTCTCTATGTCTTTTAGGTTATTCTCACGATATGGTTTTTTCCTTTCAAAAATTTTCAATACGGGCGATATTTTTTCAAAAATTTGATGTGAATATAAAATCAGGTATGTAGAAATACCTATAGTAATTAACCCAACCATAGTTATCAAACCGGTTATTTGCTCATCTATATGCCCCAAGCTCATGCCTAAGGCAGCAAATATTAAAGAGAATTCACTGATTTGAGCAACGGTCAATCCGGCCAAAAAAGATGTCCTACGCCTATAACCCATATAGCCCATTATAATCATTACAATCAGGGGATTACCAACTAAAACAAAAACCGAAAATAAGGTAGCCGGCAGAACCTGATCTCCCAATAGGGATAAATCCAAACCGGAGCCTAAATGTATAAAGAAGAATAAAAGTAAAAAATCTCTGATACTGACTAAGCGGTTGCTTAAGTTTTCTCTAAATGGTGTTGATGCTAAGGAAATCCCACCTAAAAATGCCCCTACTTCACTGCTAAAACCAATATAATCACTGAAAGCAGCTAAGCCAATAGCCCATGAAATAGCAAATAAAAGCAAAAGTTCAGTAGATTTTGCCAGTTTCATAACCAAATACGGCAAGACAAACTTCATCAATAAACCAATCCCGCCAAGTAGCCCCAAGCCTTTTAAAACGACTAAAACCACATCCCAGGCCACATGCCCTTCACCGGTTTTACCCATAGCTGAGAGCACTATCATTAATAATACAACCACTATGTCCTGAACAATGAGAAAACCAAGGGCAATTTGACCGTGCAGAGCATCAATTTCTTTTTTATCAGATAAAAGCTTTACAATGATAATCGTGCTTGAAAAGGTTAATGCAATTGCTATATAGGTTGAAGCAATAACAGAATAGCCGAGTAACTGTCCAATAAAAAAACCGAAAAATGAGGTAAAAAACACCTGCCCCAAGCCTGTTAATAATGCAATTTTACCGGTAGACTTTATGAGTTTTAAATCCAGTTTTAAACCCACTACAAACAACAACACGGCAATACCCATTTCCGCCAGTAAATTAATTTCCTCTTCTGATTTTATTAAATCTAAAACAGATGGACCTAATAAAATACCCAGCAAAATGAACATTACAATCAAAGGCTGCCTTAACATTTGACCAATGCCTCCGAGAACAGCAGCAAAGATTAAAATTATTGCAAATTCGAAAAAAGATGTTTCTAAAATTGCTTCCATATATAATTGGTTCCCACAAAGATACTTTTTGTAACAGAATTAAACGAAAAGATGTTTACTATAATTTTTGTTTTATTACTAAAATATTTAGCTTTGGTATATGGAAAGAACAATTGTTCATATTGATTTAGATGCTTTTTTTGTGTCTGTTGAGCGTTTAAAAGATCCGGGCTTAAACAATAAACCGGTTATAGTGGGTGGCGGAAAAAGGGGCGTTGTTGCTTCCTGTAGTTATGAAGCCCGCAAGTTTGGGGTTCACTCTGCCATGCCTGTTCAAAGAGCTGTCAGCTTATGCCCCGAGGCAATTTTAGTGTCGGGGAATAGTTCTGATTACAGCTATTATTCAAATGTGATTACTGAAATTATAGATGAAAAAGCTCCATTGTATCAAAAATCTTCAATTGATGAATTTTATCTGGACTTAACGGGCATGGACAAAGTTATTGGAGCCTATAAATGGGCGACGGAATTGAGAAAAGAAATTATTAAAAAAACAGGACTACCAATTTCTTTTGGTATGTCAATTAATAAAATGGTGGCTAAAATCACCACCGGCTTTGCAAAGCCCAACGGTCAAAAACATGTTGAAAGAGCTGACGTACAGGACTTTTTAGACCCATTAGTCGTTAAAAAAATCCCCGGCATAGGTGAAAAAACAACTTTTGCTTTAAATGCACTTGATATTTTTACAATAAAAGACTTGAGAAACACACCCGAATCACTTTTGGTGAACCATTTTGGTAATCAGGGTTATTTTTTACTGAAAAAAGCCAGAGGAGAAGATAATAGTCCGGTTATTCAACACAATGAAAGAAAATCTATTTCAACGGAATCTACTTTTGAAGAAGACAGCAGAGATTTAAAAAAAATGGAGGTATATCTTACCGCTATGGTTTTGAAACTCTGTTATCGTTTACGAAAAAAGGGTCTTTATCCTGAAACCTTAACGGTTAAAGTGCGCTATGCTGATTTTTCAACATTTTCCAAGCAAACTAAAATTGACAGACTGATTGATGAAAGGTCACTAACGCCTTTAGCAAAAAAGCTTTTTTATATGCTTTACGATAAAAAGTCATTAATCCGATTAATTGGAGTAAGACTAGGGGATTTAAATAATAATGCGGTTCAATTGGGTCTTTTTGATGAGCAAAACAATACAACACAGTATGACAACTTAACAAAAAGCATGGATAAAATCCGTGAAAAGTATGGGGAAAGCACCATCACAAAAGCTTCTGCCTTTCACAAAAAGTAAAATTTGAAGTATTTCTCAACCCCTTATCTATAAAAATTGTTATTGTATATCGAAAACCGTAATTTAGCAGCATTTTAAACGAATTAAAGACTTATGTACAAAAATCTTCAACAAAGGCTGCAGGAAGAAATTAGAGAAATAGAGGCTGCCGGACTATACAAAAAAGAAAGAGTTATTCACTCACCGCAAAGCGCTGAAATTAAACTACAGGACGGTAGTTCAGTGATAAATATGTGTGCTAATAATTATTTGGGTTTATCCTCTCACCCGGAGGTTATTAAGGCAGCTAAAGACACCCTGAATAGTCATGGTTTTGGAATGTCATCTGTTCGGTTCATTTGCGGAACGCAGGATATTCATAAACAGCTTGAAAAGAAAATCTCTGAGTTTCTCGGCACGGAAGACACTATACTTTATGCCGCTGCTTTTGATGCTAACGGAGGTGTTTTTGAACCCCTTTTTACGGCTGAAGATGCCATAATTTCCGATGAATTGAATCATGCCTCTATCATTGACGGTGTCCGCCTGTGTAAAGCACAGCGTTACAGATACAAGAACAATGACATGAATGACCTGGAAGAGCAATTAAAAAAAGCTCAGAGCCAGCGAAACAGAATAATTGTTACCGACGGTGTTTTTAGTATGGACGGAACGATTGCCGATCTGGAAGGCATAGTTGCTCTGGCAGAAAAATATGATGCTATTGTAATGATAGACGAATGTCATGCAACAGGCTTTTTAGGTAAAACCGGAAAGGGAACCCATGAGTTTCGGAATGTTATGGGCAAAATAGATATTATTACCAGCACTCTGGGAAAAGCACTTGGAGGTGCAAGCGGAGGCTTTACCAGTGGTAGAAAAGAAATCATTGATATCCTCAGACAGCGCTCCAGGCCTTATCTTTTTTCAAACACATTGGCACCAACTATTACCGGAGCCTCTTTAAAAGTACTTGATTTGCTTAATGAAAGCACCGCTTTGAGAGACACCCTTGAATCTAATACCAAATACTTTAGAAGTGAGATTTCAAAAGCCGGATTTGATGTTAAGCCGGGCGAGCACCCCATTGTTCCAATCATGTTGTACGATGCCCCGCTTTCCCAAAAATTTGCCGATAAACTTTTAGAAGAAGGCGTTTATGCTATCGGGTTTTACTATCCGGTTGTTCCGAAAGAACAGGCAAGAATCAGAGTTCAGATTTCAGCAGCTCACACAAAAGAGCATTTAGATAAATCCATTCGTGCTTTTATTAAAGTAGGCAAAGATTTAAATGTAATTTAGAACTCAAAGAATTTAATACTGTTAATAGA
Source organism: Chitinophagaceae bacterium (assembly GCA_007695095.1). Lineage (NCBI taxonomy): Bacteria > Pseudomonadati > Bacteroidota > Chitinophagia > Chitinophagales > Chitinophagaceae > Chitinophagaceae bacterium. The sequence goes on from REEL01000118.1 coordinate 29,260, forward strand.
AGTATATTCATAAAACCAAAAACTATAAATAATGAAATTAATCTCTTACCAAAATTCAGTGAACAAGCCACAGATAGCCATATTAGTAGATGATGATGTATATGATTTGGATCAACTAGACAATTCATTTCCTGCTACTATGGCAGAGTTTCTTAACGGAGAAGAACCGTTAATGGAAAAAGCAAAAGAATATGATAAAAAAATTAAGTCCGGAGAAATTAAAAATATAACTCCCAGAAATATAAAAGAGTTAAAATTATTATCTCCGGTTCCTAACCCTACATCTTGCAGGGATGCTTATGCCTTTCGTCAGCATGTAGCTTCTGCCAGAAAAAACAGAGGCGTTGATATGATACCCGAATATGATCAGTATCCGGTATTTTACTTTACCAATCATAATGCAATTGAAGGTCCGGGAGAAATTGTTTGTATGGAAGATCACTTTCACAAACTTGATTTTGAGCTTGAAGCAGCAATTGTAATAGGAAAAAGAGGGAGAAATGTAAGAGCTGAAGATGCAGACCAATACATTGCCGGGTTTACCATTATGAATGATATGAGTGCCCGTTTATTGCAAATGGAGGAAATGAAACTAAACTTAGGCCCTGCAAAAGGAAAAGACTTTTCAACTGTCATAGGACCCTGGTTAGTAACTCCTGACGAGCTGGAAGACTTTAAAACATCTCCTAAAAAAGGACATACAGGATTGGCCTTAAAGCTTGGCATGAAGTGTCGTGTAAATGGAAAACAGGTTTCTGAAGGCAACCTGAAAGATATGGACTGGACTTTTGCAGAAATTATAGAAAGAGTCTCTTATGGTGTTGACATACTACCCGGAGATGTTATAGGTTCAGGAACTGTTGGCACAGGCTGCTTTCTTGAATTAAACGGAACCGGCTTGCGTTTAGATAAAAACTTTAAACCTCAGTGGTTGGAAGATGGAGATGAGGTTGAACTTGAAATTGATGGTTTGGGAATTTTAAAAAATACCATCAAAAAAGATGCAGATGATTTCTCTATTTTAGCCAGAAAAAAGAACGTTTAAACTTAAGAAAATGATTAGCATTAATCCGGAAGAAGAATCCGTTGCAAAAGTACATGCATACATGCTTGGAGCTGTTGCACCAAGACCAATAGCATTTGTAAGTACCATTGACAAAAATGGTAAAATCAATTTGTCGCCTTACAGCTTTTTCAACGGATTCAGTGCTAATCCTCCCACATTAATCTTTTCTCCGGCCAGAAGAGTCCGTGACAATACAACCAAACATACGCTTGAAAACGTTTTGGAAGTGCCGGAGGCTTGTATAAATGTTGTTACTTATGACATGGTTCATCAAACATCATTGGCGAGTACGGAGTATCCTAAGGGCACAAATGAGTTTGTGAAAGCCGGTTTCACCCCTTTGGAGTCAGAGCGTATTAAACCTCCCCGCGTTAAAGAATCTCCGGTACAGTTTGAATGCAAAGTAAAGGATGTGATTCACCTTGGAAAAGAAGGCGGAGCAGGCAACTTAGTAATTTGTGAAATCATAAAAATTCATTTGGCAGAATCAGTTTTAAATGAAAACCATCAGTTAGACCCTCAAAAAATAAATCTGGTAGGTAGAATGGGGGGAAATTTTTATACCAAAGCTTATGGCAGCTCTTTATTTGAGGTGCCGAAGCCCCTTAGCAAGTTAGGGGTTGGTATAGACATGCTTCCCGAGCAAATAAGAAATAGCCATATCTTATCCGGAAATGACTTGGGCCAATTGGGAAATGTTGAAAAAATACCCACACCTCTTACTTCTGATGAAATACAAACAGATGATTACTTAAGAGATGCTTTTGAAAGACTGAAAAATGATCCGGAAACCCTAAGTTTTCACCTGCATAAATATGCGAAGGAGCTGATAAAAAATAATCAGATTGAAGCTGCCTGGAAAGTTCTTTTAATTGATCCTTTTAAGTAAGAAGTGTAAAGTGTTGATGACTTTCCCTAGTCCAAAATCTATTTAAAAACAGCAAACTAATGTTTTTTGGTTTGCTTTACAACACCTCCGCCAACTTCTTTGATATTTTCTACATAGAAAAAGGCTTTAGGATCTTTTGCTAAAATTGCTTGCTTAATCCGGTGAATCTCAAGCCTGGTGACTACCGTTACAATAATATCGCAATCGTGCTTGGTGTCAAAGGAGTTATACAGATATCCCCGCTCACCTTTATAGACGGTAATGGCCTTTTTAAAATCTTTTACAATGATTGACTTAATGGCATCATGTTCTTTTGAAATAATTGTGAGTGCCGTATAAGACTCAAAGCCATCCACGACATAGTCAGCAGTTTTTGTGGCAGTAAAGTAAGTAAGAATCGAATACATGGCGGGTTCTATGCCAAAATAGAATGCTGCTGTAAGAAAGATGATGGAATTTACCAGCATGATGACTTCAGTGGTTTGAAAGCCGGATTTCTTATTAGTGTATTCAGCAATCACTTCCAAACCGTCAATCACTCCACCGATTTTAATAATAAAACCAATACCCAAACCAATCAAAAAGCCACCGAAAATGGAGATGAGGATTTTTTCATTGGTCACTGTGGGTACTTCTACCACTTCCAACAAAATACACAGCAGGGTAATGGCAATCAACCCTTGTACGGCAAAGGTTTTCCCCATTTTTTTATAGCCCATGAACAGAAAAGGAAGGTTCAGCACAAACAGAACAATTCCGATATTAATTCCAAAAATTTTATAGACTAAAATCGAAATCCCGGTCACGCCTCCATCCAAAAAATTATTGGGAATCATAAATCCTTTCAGGGCAACGAGTGCACACAAAACCCCAAGCACAGTAAATGCAATGGATTTAAAAGAAAAAATATCGTTCCAGTTTACCTTTTCTGATACTGTCATTTTATTCTCAGATTTAATGTTTTGCCTGTTGCATTTTGCACAGGAAAAAATAGCTTTAAAATAAAAATAATCTAAACTGCCGAAGCCCTTTATAGTGAATTCCATCCATGTTTCAGGATGATCTCATTTATATATTTTTGTTTAACCGGTTCTCTGTGTTTTTTAGCAAAAGCTGTAAAGTAGCTATGCGATTGCAGGAATTTAACCTGTAAGCGATCCCAATCTTCCCTGTTTTTTACAATTTGAAAATGCATAAACTCTCTGTATAGCTTTTCCCCTATTTTATAAAACTTATCTGTGCCGAGGTAATCCAGATCGGCATCACAAAGTATTTCTTCGAGTGTGTTTTGAGGTTTTTGCGGTATGGCTGTAGCTTTTATCAGTTTACAGACAATGTCAATATCACGATTTGAATATCCCCAATCCGGCAGGATTTTTCTTGTATATGCCATTCCTTTTTCTTCGTGATTTTCAAAGCCCCACAAAAAGCCTGTATCATGCAATAAAGCGGCAGTTCTGAGCAGAAAAGCATCTTTTTCTGCAATTTTCATTCTTCTGATATAGGCATTACATGTGTTTAATACATCTATCGTATGTTGCACATCATGGTAGCTGATATATTCAGGTAATTCTTTTTCTAACTTAGAAGTAATAAAAGACTTTAGCTTGCCAATATTCAAGGAGATAATGGTTTTAAATTAAACTGAAAATCATCACAATAGTACTAAAAACGCCCTAAGGTACAAAAATAAATATAAATTATATGTAGTGTGAAGTGAGGAGTTGTTGGGTGTGAGACAGGAAGTAGTATTTAACCGCAAGGTGTGCAAAGAATTCGCTAAGGCTGCTATGTGTAGGGGTATGTATTAAAAGCGTGCTTAGGTGTTATTACGAATAACATGTATTCACTTTTTTAAAGGGTCAAGAAGATTTAAACCAGATATACCTTTAAAGTCGGATGCATTGTGTGTAATCAAAGTCATATTTGCTTCTAATGCTGTTGCTGCTATTATTGCATCGGGTAGCTTTATGTTATTTTCAGATCTTAATTTAACAACTCTAGTAACGATACTTTTATCTAATTCAATTAAATGAGCTATAGTGCAAAAGTTTTCAATAAATTCTTTTTCAGATTTATATTTAAATCTGTACCCCATAACTTCCATATAAGTAATGACAGAAATGCAAGGAACATCTTCAATCTTAGTAAAAGCCCTTGCATCCAAAAGCTTTTTGGATAAATAGATAATAATATTACTGTCAAACAACAATTTAGTTCCACTCATTTCTTATATCCCTTTGCCACTGAGAAGGATCTTCAATGTCATTGAATAATTCATTTTCCTTTACGCTGTCAAGCAAGTCATAAAGAGCTTGCATTGATTTATGCTGCTCCTTTTCTTTATCAATGGACTGTATTTTTATGCCAAGCCTTTTGAGCAACTGAATAATCAATTGATAGTCTTTCGGATTTTCTATATTAATTGAAATTGACTTCATGATGCTATGTTTAGTAAAAAAATAATGCAATAATTACAACGCTTCAGTTATAAAACTAATTTCAAAAAATGAAGATGGTTTAATAAAAAACTTCATTTACACTGCTTCACTGTAATACATTACACAAGACAAATCTAACAAATTTTTTAATCTATTTTCTAAGATACCTTTTTACTGACAATTATGTTGAGACATAAGCAGCAAACTAAACATCACTATGCTTTGTACGTGAGGGTGCTCCGACAGTGATTGGTATTGAAGTGTCAAAATGAACAAGACAAAAACTTTTTCCTTTCATTCAAAAGGAAACATTCCGCAAGGTGCGCGAAGAATATGCTAAGCGTAGATACCCGCCGTGGTTGTGTGTTATCACCAACCACCTAAATTACATACAGGTTTTGTAAAACTCGTAAACGAAAAAATAGCAAATGCTGATCTTTTCAACTTTTATTCCGTAAAATTAAATTTATTTAACAAAGTGATTTTGGAATTAGGGTCTCGTCCTCCTATTGATCTTACATTGTATTCACCTTCAACATTTATTATTTCATAACCGGAAAATATAATGGAATCAATATCGAAGTTTAAAAAATACGCATCTTCTAACACAAGTAATAACCTGCCAAACTGATTACCGGAATGCTTTTTATCCAACACTTGATTTTCAATTAAATTTAAGTAATCATAAATATTATTCTCAGCACCAAAATTGAATATCATATTTTCTGAGGGGTCGGGTAAAAAAAGTATTTCTCTTGTGTAAAACAAGCTATCATTATAATGGAATTTAGCATTTATTTTATAAGCTATATGACTAATTGAATCGCCAATTTTATTTAAACTTCTTTCATCAGGAATTTTTCTTGATGTTTGAATTGTATCAAATTTCACGATTAAATTTTCAGTATCATCAGATGGAACATTGAATAAATCAAACTCTTGTAAAAAGTCATCCAGATTATAAATTTGCTTGTAGTTCCATTGAAATCTATGACTATTCTGTTTATAGGTTAAGGTGCCTATTCTTTCATTTTTCAAATAAGTAATCACAAACACTTTTTCTTGTATAATGACGATATAATCTAATATTGCTTCGTTATTTCCACTTTCATATAAATTCCAATAACAAATTTTAATTCCATTTAACCTTTTCCCTTTTAGAATTAATGCATAATGACCATTAGTAGAAAAGCGTGCAGAATCAAATGATAAAATTGCTGTATCATTAGCATCTTCAAATAGATAATTATCTGGTGACAATTGGATTAATTGACACAAAGAGGTGTTCGACATTAAGAAAAACAATATCGTTAGGGTAGCAAAAAGTTTTTTCATATCTATTTTTGGCTGTCTTAGTTTTTTAATCTATCTTTTTTCTCGTGAACTGATTAAATTAAGTACTTGTATTTGTTTTTTTCGCACTTTAATTTGGTAAGTAATAACTGTATATCTATTTATCGGCCCTCGTCGGATGTTCTTGAACTGCTTACTTGCTTTTAATAATTCAGGGTGATGTTTTAGGTGTTCAAAAAATTCAGTTAGCTCTGATTGAAAAGTGGCAATTTCTTAATCTGTCCAGTTTTTTTCAAGATATTCGATGATACGGCTATAACCTTTAGCTGCCCTAATGGTCCATACTATTTCGAAAGCCATTTTTTCGGATTTTTCATTACCTCATCATGAGGAATCACCTCACCACGATTGGCTTCTTCTATGCTTTCTTTAATTTCTGACCGTTCTTCATCGCTTATTTCTTCCCACCAATCAGGTTGATGCTTCTCCAGTAAAATTTTAATCGCCCTGAGAACTGTCAGGCTTTCTTCCTTGTCTATCAGAGACTTTAAGTCTTTTTTGAGATCGTAAACAGGCATGATTTTAAATCTTTTATGTAGCAAATTAACGGCTTAAGTAATAATAAGGTTTCCAATTAAAAAACTAAAATAAATAAAGAAGCAATTTTTTGTTCAAAATTTTCAGAGTTTTTGGTTTTTTCACCAACATCCGGTTTGTTGTAAATCGGTTTGATAAAATATGTAGTTACAAGCTCTAATAGCAGCTGTCTGTTATACGTAGAAAACTATATTAAACACTTCTTTATTTTCGCATTTGCCATTTTTGAGGATTAATGGATGTATGAAAGACTGCGGTTATGATAATTTAATTTTTCTTTTGATTAATAAAGTAATGAATCATAAATGGGAAATTATTTAGCGGAATCGTTCTTACATTTTGATAGCGAATACTACACACTTCAGGATTAGATTTTATCTAAACTGTTTTTTCTCGTATAACTTTTAAAAATCTCTTTCAATATCATTCATTGCTTCATCAAAGTCCTCTGCATTATCCGGGTTTTGCTTGTATTCAGCTATTCTTTCACGGACTTCATTCTTTTGCCAATCCGGCACTTCTTTTTCCTCTGCTTCTATGCCTTTGAACTTTGTTTTTAGTTTATTCCACTCCTCAATTGGAATAAAAACTCCTGTTGTAACGCCTTTACTGTCTGAAATGTACTGTACATGCATAATGAAAGTTTTTATTCTAAACGATAACCAAAGTTAACTAATTTCACCTTTAAGTAAAAAGTTGAAAAAAACTAAAGCAAATGAAGTATGCTTACTAATAAAACGCAATGATTATCCCCACGGAGTTTGGTATTATTTCACTAACAACCAAAACTATTTAAGAATATACATAATTTCTTTTCAGATGACTGACAGGGATGAAAATGGAAGCTTTGTATATTTTCACCGCTCTTTCAGATTTGTAATCCGAAAGTGTGTCCTTACATTCGCTGGTATACTGCGAGTGAATACGCTGATTATGCTCCGGGAATAAATAGTTCCGACACTAAAATTGCAAAAAAATTCTTCTATGTTTTCAAAAGCAACTAAATTCTACTGTTAATTTACATGTGCTTTATCATTCTATGTATTGTTCTAATGTAGAGACGCGATTAATCGCGTCTCTACATTAGAACAATAATCTTCCCTTAACCAGCTCTTTCAAATTTGCAATCCGAAAGTGTAATCCGGGATTACAAGCAAATTGCAAAAATAAAAACCGCATCAGAAAAAGTTAGTCTGAAAAAAACACATAAACGGTTCAATTAGGTTGTCTTGTCCGTGAGGGCAATAAGGACAGGGGCCAACTATAGCGGAGAAATCTTTCGGGCAAAATCGGAGATGTGTTTCCAAACAATGTCAGGTTGGGGCTGAAAGATATCATGTCCTGCATTTGGTATAATCCTGCAGTCTGCTCGAAGTCTTTTAGGAAGTTGTTCAAAGCTAAACCTGGATTTTTCACCTTTTAAGATCATAATTGGGCAGTGTAGCGAAAGTAAAATCTCTGTAAAGTCGATTTCTTTGGAGTCTCTTGCTAGTCCTTTAATAACAGTATTGTCCACTGATTTCTGCTCAATTTGCATCATCTGATCAACCCACCGGGTGGTCAGTTTCTGATATCTTGGCACATAATCGCCAAACACAAGACCGATAATGTTTTTGGGATTCTGAAAAGCTAAATATGTGGCAAATGTAGCGCCCATTGAATCACCAAAAGCGATATACCTATTTGACCTGTTTAGCTGCTTTTCCAAATAATCATATTGGTCATCAAAAGTTAGTTTCTGATCCAATGCAGGATTATTATCTCTAAGTAACTGATTAAAGCCCACAATTTCAAGGTCAGAAGGAGCTGTGGCTAATTCTACTGAATTGATAAAACCTGGAATAAAAATAAATTTGACCATGGTTTACTTACGATTAAAAATAGGGAATTAGAAAAATTCATCAATCTTTTCTAAGAATTATACACACCAAATATAGTTTTTTTTACAAATCATCGAAAGGGCATTTAATGTGGTTGGTGATATCGTTAAACAGGGTGTAAAATTGATTAATGTAAATTGCTTGTTAAGTTTGTCTGAGTGAGGGAACTAAGGACAGGGTGAGATACAAAGGTAAAAATGCTAAAAATTTACGCTCGTTTTCAAGGTGAAAGTAAAAATTACTCTCGTTCAGTTTTGAGAACCGTTATAATTTATAGTCTATCCGGATTCAGTTGTATTCGACTGAACAAGCGCTTGGAATCCTCCATAAACCATTCTTTCGGCATCAAAAATTAATCTTTTGGGATGGGTTAAGGGGGTGATTAATTCTGCCATTCTTGAATCAGTGGAAACTTGCTTATTTGCGGAATCACGAATCTCTTTAGAAGGGAAAACAACCCAACCAAAAATAATTACTTCATCTTCTTTCAAATCTACCACATCAATGAAAGAACGAGTACCTTCCAATTTCAAATCTTCTCCGACATACTCAAAATATGCAAGTGCTCCATATTCTTTCCAAATTTCAGCTACTTTTTCTGCCACACTCTTGTATTCATTCAGGTGAATTCGTGGAATTGGAAATACAAATCCGTCTATGTAATTTGCCATATCATTAATTATTTTATTCAATTCTTTATTAGTTTTCAGCTGTTGGCTGCCGGCGTTAATTCATCAAGAGTTAAAGTATCGAGTAGAGCTACATTTCTCAGGTCGAATCCTAATGATTCCATCTTTCCAAAAAGTCTTCCCTGTAGATTTCTCGCCTCGCTTAATAAATTAATTATTTCATCACTTTCCCATGTGAAATTAGGCCAGTTGTCATTTTGGTGAATAAATGTTTTCATTTGTTGCGTTATTTGCATCAAACATTACAAATATTCGCCGCATTAAATAGTAATCGATGCAAATTAAGCAACGTTTAGGCAGATTATTCGTTTCAAATTCTTTTCTTTGCTTGCAGACAACTCATTTATAATAACCTATTCCTACGAGTTATGCTTTACAATCCGGTATAATTTCTTGCTATGGAATAACTATAATCTTCAGGATTGTCAACAAGCTTACCAATTACCCAAGACCGTAGTTAAAAAAACTACGGACAGCTACTATCTTTTGAAATTATACTATGAATAGCGGGGTGTTTTATTGATTATTTAATAGTTCTACTTGTTGTTGTAGCTTTTCCAATTTTAGTTCTAATTCTATTTGTTGTGATTGGTATTGATTTATTTCGGATGTGTTTTTAACACATGAATATATGGAAATTATTAAAAGTACAATTATTGAAACTGTCTTAACCCTATCATAGACCCATGCTATACCTTCGTTCTCTCCCTTTGTTAGATACTTTTCATCAAAGTATGCAATTCGGCCAGTTGATAAGATATAGAAATGGGAATCCTTATCTTTTTCATTGCATCCTATTTCCTTTATGTCAGTTAAGTATTCTAAGTTTTGCCAAACACGTTCATTTGAATGTGGTCTTAATTCTTGAAAGAGTTCATTTGTATGTATGTAAGTATCTTTTGGTAATTGCGGATTACTTGGTAAAGAATCTAATTTATCACTCAGCAGCTTTAAAATATTATGTCTTATGATGTACTTTTTATTAATAAGAAATTTCATCCGGTTGGTTTTTCAATTTTTGACAATTATTTCACACCCCCCCACAAATAACTATCTACAGTCGACAACTTTCTATGGCAAAGGTTAATTTTTATTTTCAAAAATATTAAACAATTTTGTATTGTTTAATCAAATTAGGGAAATATACGGCGTCTGCAATTATCATTATTTGGTGGTTTTTGATAGAAATTGTACCCTATTTGTACCGTTTATTGATAATCTGTAGAGACGCGATTTATCGCGTCTAAATAATCAAAACAAGACAAAACAAATAATTTTCAGGAGTGAATAATTTTTTTGGAGTCTTATTTCTTTTAACCGGTATTTTTGCTATTGTCGGTGGATTATACACCTGGGGGGAGGGTTCTATCTTTTCTCAGACTGATTTGCTAAAAGTTTTGATACCCCGGGCTGATATTGTAATTACAGGACCAATATAACTAATTAGTGGTATTGTGAAAAAAATGTATTGGGAAAAAATTTTCGGATTGATTACAAGCGGAATGTATCTTTTAGGTTCTGTCCTCGTTTTTATTATTATTCTTTGGAATAAGGATTTTTCGGTTTTGTTAATTGTTACTTCCGTTACCGGTTTCTTGATTGGATTGGGGTATATTTTTGTTTTTTTGAAAAATAGAGACACAAAATAAAGACATAAAATAAATACATAAAATAGATACATAAAATAAAGACGCAAATCATTGCGTCTCTACAGGGTTACATTAAAATATCCCTAAAACTTTTCCTGTAGAAATTTTCCGGTATAGGATTCTTTGATTTTTAGGAGGCCTTCCGGTGGACCCTGATACAATAATCTTCCTCCTTTGTCGCCTCCTTCAGGGCCTAAGTCAATTATCCAATCAGCCGTTTTTATCACATCCATATTGTGTTCTACAACGATTACGGTATGCCCGTTGTCAATCAGCGCATCAAAGGCTTTTAACAGTTTTTTTACATCGTGAAAATGTAAACCGGTCGTTGGTTCGTCAAAAATGAACATAACATGCCCACCCGGATTGCCTTTTCCTAAAAACGAAGCTAGTTTCACCCGCTGCGCTTCACCACCACTCAAAGTACTGGAAGACTGACCTAATTTTACATAGCCCAAACCGACATCCTGAAGCGGCAAAATGCTTTCATAAATGGAAGGCTTTTTTTCAAAAAAGAGAAGCGCTTCATCAACCGTCATTTCCAGCACATCAAAAATGTTTTTGTCTTCATATTTAACCTCGAGAACTTCTTCTTTAAAACGTTTTCCGCCACACACTTCGCAAGGCAAATGAATGTCAGCTAAAAACTGCATTTCTATAGTTACTTCTCCTTCTCCGTTACAGGCATCACATCTACCCCCCTGAACATTGAATGAAAAATGCTTGGGTTTGTAGTTTCTAATGGCGGCAAGCTTCTGTTTGGCATACAAATCACGTATGTGATCAAAGGCTTTCAGGTATGTAACCGGATTTGAGCGAGACGATTTTCCCAGAGGTTTTTGGTCTATCAGCTCAACTTGTTTGATTTGATTTACATCGCCACTGATTTCATCAAAAGTACCCGGTTTGTCAATGCCATATCCACCCAGTTTATAAAATATCCAGGGATAAAGAATTTTCTTCACTAATGTGGTTTTCCCCGATCCGCTTACACCGGTAACTACGGTTAGAGTATTTAAAGGAAATTCGGCATCTATTTCTTTCAGATTGAATTGTGCAGCACCCTTTATAGAAATTTTTCCAATGGATTTTCTCCTGTTTGCCGGGATTTCTATTTTTTGTTCCCCACGGAAATATTCGGCTGTCAGGCTTTTCCCTTTATCCATTAATTCCGGAAAAGTACCGGAAAAGACTACCTTACCACCATGCTGGGCAGCCAGTGGCCCCATATCAATTACGTAATCGGCATGCCGTATAATTTCTTCTTCATGCTCAACGACTACTACCGTATTGCCCAGTTGTTTTAATTCATTCAGCACCCCTATAAGCTGAAAAGTGTCTTTCGGATGTAGTCCAATACTGGGCTCGTCTAAAATATAAAGTGAGTTTGTAAGATTACTGCCAAGCGCTCTTGTCAACTGTATGCGCTGAATTTCTCCTCCCGAAAGAGAGCCTGCCATTCGGTTTAAGTTCAGGTAGCCGAGACCAAGCTTAACCATAAAGCTCAGCCTGTTTTTTACTTCCAGCAAAATCCGATTCCCGATTTCCTGACTACGCGAATCTAATTGGATATTTTGAAAAAAATCATGCAAGATGTCCAAAGGCATTAATAAAACATCTATGATAGACTTTTTATCGATTTTTACATAAGAAGCATCTTTTCTCAGTCTGGTTCCTAAACAGTCAGGACATGCTTTTCTGCCACGATAGCGGGATAACATTACCCGATTTTGAATCTTATATGCGCTGTTTTCCAGGTCTTTAAAAAAAGCAGTTAATCCGGTAAAATAATCATTTCCTTCCCAAAGGACTTGCTTTTCTTCGTCTGTAAGATGTTTGTATGACCGGTGAACCGGAAAGTCAAAATGAATTGCATTTCTTACTAAAAGATTATTGTAATACTGCATTTTTTCACCTCTCCAGGGAGCGATTGCACCTTCATATACTGACATGTTTTTGTCCGGAAAAATTAAATTTTCATCAATGCCGACTGTTGTCCCAAAGCCTTCACAAGTTTTGCAAGCTCCGTAAGGACTGTTAAAATTAAAAAAGTGAGGGTTTGGTTCTTCAAAAATGATTCCGTCAGCTTCAAAGCGATTTGAAAAATAATTTTTCTCTTCCTCTGTATCTATGATCCACATTTCGCCATTTCCTTCAAAAAAGGCATTTTCCACAGAGTCTTTTACCCGGTTAATATTATCTGTATCTTCTTTAGACCAGCTAAGTCGGTCAACTATCAGAAAGGCGTCTTTAAGTTGTTTGTTTTTCTTCGAAAACGCATACCAGTCTTCGATTTTTATGACCTCATTATTTATGAGAATCCTGTTAAATCCCTTTTCTTTGAGGAGTTGAAGCGTTTTTTCTATTTCCGGCTTTTTTCCACCCGGTGGATTGAACTGAATAGCAATATAAAAACGCTTGCCTTCTTCAAAACTTTCAACCAAACTCATTACACTTTTCACATCATCTTTGAGGACTTCCTTTCCGCTTACCGGGGAATAAGTTTTGCCGATTCTGGCATAAAGTAAACGCAAATAATCATATAATTCTGTGAGTGTACCTACTGTAGAGCGGGAGTTTCTGCTACCCTGTCTTTGTTCAATGGAAATGGCAGGGCAAAGGCCTTTTATGAAATCCACATCCGGTTTGTTCATGCGGTTTAAAAACTGCCGGGCGTATGATGAAAGGCTTTCTACATATCTTCTTTGGCCTTCTGCAAATAAGGTATCCATTAAAAGGGAGGATTTGCCTGAGCCGGATACACCGGTTATTACAACCAGTTGACCTTTGGGTATAAAAACTTCAATATTTTGAAGATTATGAACTCTGGCACCTTTTATATGAATAGTATTGGCAGACGGATGGTTTTTCATTCAATGTTTTTCGAAACGAAATGCAAAAATAATCTTTTAATAATGAACAACTGAATTTTCCTGTATAGGAATTCATTTTTATATCTTCTAAACACTTTAAAAGTGAAAAGTTTTGAATTTCTTAAAAAACCTTTTTTTGTAAATCCGTTTTTCAGTTTAATATGCTCTTTCGTCTATTCCTTCCATAAAGTTTATATAAGCACGGTTAGCAACTTTGTTTCCACCACTGGTGGGATAGTTGCCGGTAAAGTACCAATCTCCCTTGTGTCCCGGACAAGCTTCGTGTAAATGCTCTATTGTTTGATAGATGATTTTTATTTCCGCTTTAATTTCAGGGGTTCTGACCATTTCTGCAATTTTTGCATTTATCTCATCAACGGTAAAAGGTTTGTATAATGCTTTTACATGATTTTCTACATAAGTATTCTTTATGTTTGCATCTCTTTTGCATGCTTTTAGAATATCATCGAGGATGCTCTCTTTATTGCTTTCTTTTAATAGCTCTAATGCTGCCCGAAAGGCAATGAAATCATTCATTTTACTCATATCTATTCCGTAGCAATCCGGATATCTGATTTGTGGAGCAGAGGAAACAATTATTATTTCTTTAGGGTTAAGCCGGTCTAAGTTTTTAATAATACTTTTTTGCAGAGTTGTCCCCCTAACTATGCTGTCGTCGATGACTACCAGCTTATCTACATTTTCGTTTACAATTCCATAGGTGACATCATAAACATGGCTGACCAGTTCATCTCTACCGCTATCCTGAGAAATAAAAGTCCTCAACTTGGCATCCTTGATGATTAGCTTTTCCACTCTTGGTCGCTGATTCAGTATGTAAATCAATTCCTCTTTAGTGGCGGCTGATTTTACTTTATCATATTTCCTTTTGTTGAGCTCTGTTTCCACTCCTTTGAGCATTCCATAAAAAGCAGTTTCGGCTGTATTGGGAACAAAACTGAAAATCGTATTGTCAAAGTCATAATCAACAGCTTTCAGAATCTGATCGGTGAGCAGCTCGCCCAGCATTTTCCGTTCTTTATAGATTTCTTTATCCGAGCCCCGGGAGAAATAAATTCGCTCAAAACTACAGGGTTTCTTTTCAGTAGGTTCACAGGCTTTAACAAGACTCGTCCTTCCGTCTTTTTTAACAATTAAAACGTGAGCCGGTGGAATTTCTTCAATCTTTGAATGATGTACTTTAAAAGCAGTTTGAATTGCCGGTCTTTCTGAGGCCGCTACCACTACTTCATCGTCTTCATAAAAGTATCCCGGTCTTATACCCGCCGGATCTCTCACAACAAAAGCATCTCCATGGCCAATCAGTCCGGCCATTAAATATCCGCCGTCAAAATCTGATAAAGAACGTTTAATAATGTTTTCAACACTCAAATGCGTTGAAATCAGTTCAGTGATTTTTTTATTGGAATAGTTTTCTGTTTTAAATTTATCAAAAAGCCTTTGATTTTCAACATCCAGAAAGTGTCCGATTTTTTCCAATACAGTAACGGTATCAGATTGTTCTTTAGGGTGCTGACCAATTTCAACCAATTGCCCAAAGAGTTCGTCTACATTTGTCATGTTGAAATTTCCGGCTAAAACAAGATTTCTGGTCATCCAGTTGTTTTGGCGTAAAAAGGGATGGCAGTTTTCGATTTGATTTTTTCCATGAGTGCCATATCGCAAGTGACCTAAAAGCACTTCTCCGGTGAAACTCTGTTGTTTTAACCACTTTACATCCTTGAGTTTTTCAGGGTTTTTCTCTTCTACTTCCTGAAATTTATTGAAAATATATTCAAAGATATCCAGTATGGGCTGATTATTTACGGATCTCTTTCTGCTTATATAACGACTGCCGGGAGGCATATCCAGCTTAATGGTAGCAAGACCTGCGCCATCCTGCCCTCTGTTATGCTGCTTTTCCATGAGTAAATACAGCTTGTTTAGTCCGTATAATGCTGTCCCGTATTTATCCAGGTAAAAATCTAAATTTTTTTTTAATCGGATAAAAGCAATTCCGCATTCATGTTTAATCTGGTCACTCATTCTGTGTGTTCTCTTTTTTATTAGTTTTTTACTGCCAACTGAACTGTTTTAAAAAACGGATGTCATGGTCGGTGAAAAGGCGAATGTCATTTATCTTATATTTCAACATGGCGATACGTTCAACGCCCATTCCAAAGGCATAGCCAGAGTAAACTTCCGGGTCAATATCACAGTTTTTCAAAACATTGGGGTCAACCATGCCGCATCCTAAAATTTCTACCCAACCGGTGTGTTTACAAATATTACATCCCTTTCCATTGCAAATAAAGCAACTGACATCCATTTCGGCTGATGGCTCAGTAAAGGGGAAATAGGAAGGGCGAAGACGAATTTTACTGTCTTCTCCAAACATTTCTTTAGCAAAATATAAAAGGCATTGTTTTAAATCAGCCATAGATATATTTTTATCAATAACCAAGCCTTCAATCTGATGAAAGAAGCAATGTGAACGGGCAGAAATAGTTTCATTACGGTAAACTCTGCCGGGAGAAATGGTTCTGATTGGAGGTTGATTGTTTTCCATAACCCGAACCTGAACACTGGAAGTATGCGTTCTGAGTACCCAATCCGGATTTTTATTTAGAAAAAAAGTGTCCTGCATGTCTCTGGCAGGATGATCTTCCGCAAAATTTAATGCGGAGAAATTGTGATAATCATCTTCAATTTCAGGACCTTTGGAAATATCAAATCCTATTTTTGAAAAGATATCGGTAATCCTGTTCCAAACCAATCTAACCGGGTGTCTGCTGCCGGCAGGAACCGGGTCTCCGGGGAGACTAAAGTCTATATCTGCGAACGGATTATTTGAAGCCGAAGATGAAAAAGTAGTATTTTTAATAACTTCTTCGGCAGTAATTTTTATGGCATTGAGAAGCTGACCATATTCTTTTTTTCTTTCGTTGGAAATGTCTTTAATTTTCGGAAAGTAGTTTTTGAGTATGTTTTTAGATCCCAAAAACCGAATACGGAAGCGCTCAAGTTCTTCTTTATTGGTGGGTTTAGATTGTTTTACTTCTTCCAACAACTTTTCTGCTTCTTGAAATATTTGATTATCAGTACTCATAATGTATTGAATTTAACGGCTGTAATTAGGAGCTTCTTTAGTAATTGCAACGCTATGTGGATGACTTTCACTAATGCCGGCACCTGTCATTTTAACAAATTTAGCTTTTTTGAGGCTTTCTATATTTGCAGCTCCGCAATATCCCATTCCGGCTTTCAGACCTCCGATAAACTGATTCATTACTTCTTCCAGCGAGCCTTTGAATGGCGTTCTGCCGACGATGCCTTCCGGGACCAGTTTCTTTAAGTCGTCTTCCACATCTTGAAAATATCTGTCTTTAGAGCCTGCTGACATAGCTTCCAGCGAGCCCATTCCTCTGTATGATTTAAATTTCCGACCTTCAAAAATGATAGTTTCACCCGGAGATTCTTCAGTTCCGGCAAAAAGAGAACCTGCCATTACGCAATCGGCACCTGCAGCTATGGCTTTTACAAAATCTCCTGTATAACGAATCCCTCCGTCAGCAATAATTTTTACCGGATAATCTTTAACGGCCTGAGAGGCGTTGTAAACGGCTGTTATTTGTGGAACACCAACTCCGGTAACGATTCTTGTGGTGCATATAGAGCCCGGACCAATTCCAACTTTTATGCCGTCAGCTCCTGCTTTTGCAACTGCTAAAGCACCTTCCGCGGTACCAATATTTCCTGCTACCAATGGCAAATCAGGGAATAGTCGTTTGATTTCTGAAATACATTCTAAAACGCCTTTGCTATGTCCATGTGCAGTGTCAATCGTAATAACATCCACCCCAACATTTATCAAAGCCTGAACTCTTTCTTTTACATCATGAGTGACTCCGACAGCAGCGCCAACTCTAAGTCTTCCAAACTCGTCTTTACAAGAATTGGGGTGACTGTAAAGTTTTAAAATATCTTTATAAGTAATTAAGCCGATTAGAATGCCATCTTTATCGATTACAGGCAACTTCTCTATCCGGTGTTTTTGAAGAATCTTTTCTGCTTGTTGCAGGTTGGTTCCCTCCGGGGCTGTAATTAGATTTTTTGTCATGAGCTTTGATACAGGCATCTTAACATCCAGTTCAAAACGCAAATCCCGGTTGGTTAAAATTCCGGTAAGCCGGTTTTTATCATCCACTATGGGAATACCCCCGATTTTATTTTCCCTCATAATTCTCAATGCTTCCTGAATGGTAGCATCCTGACGAAGAGTAATGGGGTCTTTTATTAAACCGCTTTCAGAACGTTTTACTTTTCTGACTTGCTCAGCCTGCTTATCAATACTCATATTTTTATGAAGGAAGCCGAGGCCACCCTGACGGGCAATGGCAATAGCCAGCTTATGCTCAGTAACTGTATCCATGGCAGCGGAAACTATGGGTATATTGAGTTTTATTTGCGGGGTAATATATGAACTCACATCTACCTGTCGCGGTAAAACTTCTGAGTATGCGGGAACCAATAATATATCATCAAATGTGATAGCTTCTTGAACGAATTTTTCAATTGGCAACATAATCTAACTTTTTGCAAAGTTACGGAAAATACCAGCAGGAATTAAGTACCGAAGAAAAATTTCAATAGTGCGAAAATTACTTATAGAAGCTAATTCCTACTAAAAAATTACTTTTTAGCTTTCATTTTGAATTGCACTCTATGTGATTTTAGGCATAATTTAGCTTTTTAAAGGCTGTCTAAGCGGTCAAATGGGTTTATGCGGTGAAGTTGAAATACAAAAGTTATTCTCTTTGGTAAATTGTCTCTTCCTTGCACAGTGTGATTGTCTTTGATGTTATCCGATTCAAAGAGCGGTATGTTTATCTCCAGCAAATCTCTGGCTACGCTAATCGTTACTCCGGTGCTGAACATAGTTTTGATTTCAACTTCTGATTGGCCCGCAACAGGATTAAAAACAGAAGATGGATAAATTCCAAAATCAAAGTAAGGCCTGACAGGAATTAAAAAGGGCAATTCGGCATCTACATTAAAAGCCATCAGCCATTCTGAAGAGCGGCCAACAGATGTTACCGTGCGAAAACCACCCTCGGTATCTGTATGAACCTGATTTCTTAAAAATCCGGAACTTTCACTTCTGCCTAAATAGTATTTCTCAAAGGTATAATCTGCCTGTACATGACGATTACCGGTTCCTAAGCTCATCTTTAGCCTGTTGTCGGGTAAAAAATCATCTTTATTATCCCATAATTTTCCGGCAAAGAAGCGGATGTTTAAACCTTTTTTGTTGGGTAAGTATGTTAATTGAAATCGCTTTTCCAATCCGGCTTTATAAAATCCGTTGCCTTGTTCAAGATAGAGGTTTCCTGAAAATGGATAAAGCACTCTTTTGTTTTTCCACGAATAACTCAAGCGGTTTACATAGTAGTTTGAGACTACTTTATTTTGACTTGCGTCCTGGGTAAAGAATGCTCCTACATAGTAGGGTAAGTGAATATTGAAGTGTTCAAAAGTGAGTTTACTACTAAAAGGGCTTCTGGGGTGAGGTGGTTTGAAATGAATTTCAGTAAAAGGCTTAAACTGAGTATAAGGTAAATCGTAGTAGTGAAATCTTTTTCCTGAGACGCCGAAACGTAAGTTTTGTATGACACAATCCCGGCAAACATGCAAATTGTATCGCATAAAGCCTGTTCCGGAAAAGTCATTTGATCCAAAAGCATAAAATGGAGAAAGAGCAAATTCAAATTTTTTGGCGGGTATCACTCTGTTGTAAAAAGTAATTCCTGCCATAATCCCGTCATATTTATTCCAGGCAAAAGCCGGAGTGAAATAAAGGTGATTTTTTTGTGGATTTTCAAGGCTCATTAAAAACTGTAACCTAAGGGGACGACTTTTTTTAAAGAGTTTGTTTTGATTATAGGTATTTCGCACCCGATTATAAAAAGGAGCTCTCCATTCAGGATCCAGGCTTATGCTGCTTGTCCAATCAGAAGAAAGCTTTACTATAGTATCCTTTTCAAAGGGAGGTATCCAAAGTGTTTTTTCATCTTTTTCTTTATTCTGTAATTTTAATTCCAAAGGTGTGGCAAGATCCCCTCTGTTTGTAAGGTAAACATGTGCTGTATCCGTTTTGCTGTTTTTTACCCGCCGAATATTATATTTCATTCTTCCGGTTGTCCCAATTAGGTCATCAAAAAACCAACTTAAATTTTGAGTGGTTTCTCTTTCAAAAGAGTTTCTTACATCTTCCGGCCAAGGATGCCTAAATGCCCATTCAGCATAAAATCCCTGCATGACTTTGTCAAACTCTTCTTTACCCAGATAATGAGCTAAAAAATCTATAACCAAAGGCCCTTTTCCATAAATCATGGCAGCATAATTTATAAAAGTATAATCCTCTGACGGCAGGTTTAAAGCCTGATCTTTGTTTTGTCTGCATTGGTACAGGTAAAATAACTGGTTTTGATAATGTAAAGGTAAATCTTGTAAATCAAAAAGACGGCCCAAGAAACTTTCTTTGATGCCGTCACCAAATATTCCGGGCTGCGTATAATTTTCTTCAAAATATCTTTTCTCATAATAAGAGGTAAATGATTCGTCCAGCCAGGGGTATGCGCGCTCATTAAATCCAAAAATGCCATAAAACCAATTGTGTATTGCTTCGTGAACTAAAACAGTTTCCAATGCTCTGGGTGTGCGGGATTCACCAATTATGGTTATTGCCGGGTACTCCATGCCGGCTCCGGCACTTAATGCACCTTCCACAGCAGTAAAATGATTGTAAGGGTAAGGGCCAACCCATTCTGACATATTTTGTAATACAGTCTCCATGTAGTCCGGAACTTTTAGCCACAAGTCTGCTTCAAAATTTGTGAACATAGCATACACTTCTACCTTTTCCTCTCTGTTTGGAACTTCAATTTCTTCAAATAATACATGAAATCGCTTATCAGCGAACCAGGCAAAATCATGCGCATTATCAAGGGTGTACAAAAGAGTTTTTGTTTGACTTGTACTTTCCGGAAAATCTGTATCAGACTCAAAAGCTGTAATGCTGCGGGTTAGGCTGTCTATTTCTTTTAACCATTTTTTCTCAGATTCATTTTGCAAATCACCCGAAGCACCAACCACATAGTTTTCCGGCAAGGTAATTTCAACATTAAAACTTCCAAAAGAACTGTAAAATTCGCCTTGGTTTAAGTAAGGCATTGGATGCCAGCCTCTTTCATCATAAACTGCCGGCTTTGGATACCATTGAGTAATTTGATAACTATTACCGGATCTGCCTAAGCGAGAAAAACTTTTAGGTATTTTAACCCGAAACGGACTGCTTACTGTAATATGTTGTCCCTTTTCCAAAGGGGCAGCAAGGTAAATTTTTGCTATGTCAGGGTGTATACTGTCAAGCTCCCATTTTGCTTTTACAGAGTTTACTTTAAAATCAAGGCTGTCTATATAACCCAGCTCATCTGTTGAGGCAAATAAAAAATCAGTTTGTCCATTTTCTACCTGCTGTTTGGCAAAGGCAGTATTTTTTGAGCTGTAAGCATTTGGCCATAGGTGAATGTAAATATAATCGAGGCTTTCTTCAAAATTATGATAATAATCAAATTGAATTTGGGCATGCAAAAAATGATTTTTATCATCCAGATTTACCCGGATTTGATAGTCTACTTTTTGTTGATTTTCAGCATTAATTGAAAACGCGAATATCATAAGGGAAAATAAATACGTTAATCGGTAATGCATGTTAAATTTTTTTAGTTAAAAAAGGCTATGTATATTTGCAAAAATTTAAATAGAAAGAGCAGGGTTTTAAAAAATTGCTAAGTTTTAGATTTCAGTTCGGAAAGTTCGAAAAAATATCTTGATTTGCAGTAAAGCTTATTTGATTTTTAGCTTAAAACTTTTTACCTTGTCTAAAATCCTGTTAAGAACGTATGTTTGAAAAAAATTTTGACGACTATATAAATCCGGAGTTCTTTGAATTGGTAGAGCGTTTTGAAAAAATGCTCGACAATAGAGACGTAGGGTTCTTTGAAGAAAGTGCCCTCGAACAAATTGTTGAGTATTACGAAGAAATGGGCGACCATAAAAAAGTTTTGGATGCAATAGGATTTGCTACTGAGCAGTATCCTTTTTCTTCTTTTTTCCTCATTAAAAAAGCGCAGATTTTTTTCGATGAGCGTAATAATGACGAAGCACTGGAAGTATTGGAAAAAGCAGAAATATTCTCACCCTCAGACATTTCGATATATTTATTAAGAGCAGACATCTTTCTTTGGAACGGTATGCACGAAAATGCTCTTGAAGAAGTTCAAAAAGCTTTCAGTCATGCAGATGAAGAAGAATACCCCGATTTGTATCTGGAAAAAGCAGATGTATTTGAAGACTGGGAAAAATATTCAGAGGTATTTATCAATTTAGAAAAAACACTCGAAATAGATCCCGAAAATTACGAAGCATTGGAAAGAATGTGGTTTTGTGTTGAAATTTTAGAAAACTATGAAGAGAGTATAGATTTTCACACTAAACTGATAGACAGAAAGCCTTATTCTTATCAAGCCTGGTACAATCTGGCAAATGCATATTCAGGATTGGGTTTCTTCGAAAAAGCAATTGAATACTTTGAGTTTGCTATTGCAATCAATGAAAAGCATCATTATGCTTTCCGTGACTGTGCTGAAGTTTTGTTTAAGCTTAAAGATTATAAAAAAGCTGCCGAATATTTTCAGGAGGCTGCAATTTTGAATCAAACGAACAGAGAGCTTTCACAAAAAGAAATTTACTTTAAGCTGGGCTTGTGTAATAAAAAATTAAACGACCTGAACAGGGCGAGATATTACTTCAGAAAAGCTACAAAGCTTGATCCTTATATGCATGAAGCCTTTTTTCAAATCGGTAAAACTTATGCAAAAGAGGGGAAATATGATAATGCCATTCACTCATTTGAAAGAGCAGTAAAAGTAAACGATCAAAATACTAAATACCTGAAAGCACTGGCAAAAGCACTATCCAAGTGTTCTGACTTTACAGCATCTGCCAAACATTACGGACAGGCACTATCGGTAAATCCGAATGATGTTTCAACCTGGAAGTCTTATGTGCTTTCTACTTATAAAACAGATGAGCTTTCTCTGGCAGTGTCACGTATTGATGAAGCGATTAAACATTTCCCGGATGAAAGTGCACTTTTATTCATAAAAGCAGCTTTTTTATATGAAAACGGTCGCAGAAATTCAGCGATTGACTGTTTTGAAATTGCCTGCTCTAAAGATTATAACGCTTATTTTAAAGCATTTCAAATTTACCCTTCTATGTTTGATGATAGCGAAATTATCCGCTTGATGGACATCTATAAAACAAATTAAAAAAATGGGAGAAATACTTCTTAAAAACATACCGGAAAGGACTGCAAAGCCCCGTTCTAACGGTTGGACAATGGTCATGGACAAAGGCTTAAGTATTCCTGAGATTGAAAACTTTTTATCAATAGCCGAACCCTATACCGATATAGTAAAATTTGGATTTGGAACGGCCTATGTTACTCAAAATCTTAGTGAAAAAATAGCAGTTTACAAATCCTGTGGGATACCTGTTTATTTTGGAGGAACCTTGTTTGAAGCTTTTATTGCAAGAGGTCAGTTCAAAGACTATATCGAGGTAGTGAAAAAATATAAACTGGAATATGTAGAGGTTTCTGACGGCTCACTGGAAATAAGCCACGATAAAAAGTGTGAGTATATAAAGGAGTTGTCTAACTATTGCACCGTTTTGTCAGAAGTGGGCAGCAAAGACGCAGAAAAAATTATCCCGCCTTACATTTGGCTTCAATTAATGGAAGCTGAACTGGAAGCCGGAGCTGAAAAGGTGATTGCCGAAGCACGTGAAGCCGGAACAGTAGGTATTTACAGGGGTACCGGAGAGGTGCGTTCAGGTCTGGTACAAGAAATTTTAAGCAAAATAAAGAGTGAAAAGATATTATGGGAAGCTCCGCAAAAGGACCAGCAAGTTTGGTTTATTAAACTTTTGGGCAGCAATGTAAATCTGGGAAATATAGCGCCAAATGATGTACTTCCGTTGGAAACATTACGACTTGGCTTAAGAGGGGATACCTTTGAGCATTTTTTGGGTGATGAAAAGCCGGATAAACCATATAGTTTTGATAAGCTTAGATAGCTTATTTTTCACATAATTAAACTTTTTAATTCAAGTTGCGTATGAAAATTCGGTAACTTGAATTTTATTTTTTGTAAAAACACTCAATAGTATAATACATTCTATTATTTTTGTTTATAATTTAAATTAAAGATCTGGGGTATGAATAAAGCAGAGATTCTGGAGAGATTACAGGAAATTGATAAACTTGATTACAATGCTGAGTTAAGAGATGAAATTCGCAGCTTGTCGGATGTCTTCAGAGAGTATATGGAACAGGAGTTTCACGAAGCCAAGCTGAGTAAGCTCGAAGGTGATGATAAAAATCAAAAGACACCGGAAGAGATTCAAAAATCCATAGAACTCAATAAAGAGTTTAAAGCACTGGCAGAAAAATTCAAAGAGAAAGATAAGGTTTGGAAAGAGAAAAAGGATGAAATAATCAATGAAATACTTGAGAAAAAGAAGGAGTTGTTAAAACGCCTTGAATTCATAAATCAAACCGATAAAGCCATTTCTATAAAGGATAAGTACGATTTGTTCAATAGTATCCGTGAGGAATGGAATAAATTAGGCAGCCTGAAAAAAGAAGCCTACAGAGATCTTAAAAATCAGTTTAATGCGGAAGTGCAAAAGTTTTATCATGAAATAGAAATTGATAAGGAATTCCGCGATATGCACTTTAAGAAAAATAAAGAGCAGCGGGAAGAAATAATTGAAAAAGTCAGGCAGTTAGACAGCGAAGCAGAAATATGGAAAACAGATG
This sequence comes from Chitinophagaceae bacterium, assembly GCA_007695095.1. NCBI lineage: Bacteria > Pseudomonadati > Bacteroidota > Chitinophagia > Chitinophagales > Chitinophagaceae > Chitinophagaceae bacterium. The sequence goes on from REEL01000118.1 coordinate 53,585, forward strand.
CTTTCCTAAAAATGTATCGTAAGGAGTGGGAAGACAGCGGAATGGTCAGAAAGGAAGATTTTGAAAATTTGAAAAATGAATTTTGGGAATCTTACAGAAAAATTGCAGACAAAATTGAAGACTTTTTCCGAAAAAAGGATGAAGAACAGGAAGTTATTGTCAAGCAAAAGGAATTGCTGATTGAAAGAATCCGGGAGTTAAATAAAATTAAAAGCACACTCATAAAAGAGTGGAATGAACAAAGCGATAAAGTTTCTGAAGTAATTAAAGAGTGGCGCAAAACAGGATTTGTTTCCCGAAAGAAGAATAAAGAAATCTGGGATACTTTTAACAATGAATTAGATGTGTTTTTTAACGGGAAAAGAACTTTTTTCAATGAATTGCGCGAGAAGAGGAAAGAGATAAAAGATCGGAAAGTAGCTATAATTGATAGAATTGCAGAATTGGCAAAAGAACCCGGAGACTGGAATCAATCTACCGATGAGGTTAAGAAATTACAGCAAGACTGGAAGCAGTCCGGAAGATTACGCTCCAATGAAGAAGATAAGCTTTGGGCAAAATTAAGAGAAGTTTCAGATAGCTTTTTTGAAAAAAAGAAGCAGCATTTTGAAAGCATGCAGGAAGTTAAATCTGAAATTAAAGAAGAAAAGAGACAGCTGTTAACTGAATTTGAAAAAGTTGAAATGCCGGATGATAAAGAGGAGGCATTAGATTTGCTCAGTCAGTGGCAGGATAAATGGTTAAAGGCCGGTAGTGCAAATTTCATTTCCGAAAAAAAGTTGAGTCAACAATTTAATGATATCGTCAGAAAGCATCAGTCAAAACTTGATATTCATGATGATGAAAAGGATATGTTCAGCTTCCGCCAAAAGTTAAAGCGTTTTCTGAAATCTGAAAATGGAAAAGATTTAATTGAGCGGGAAAAGCGCTTTGTAAAAAATAAGCTTAGGGAAGCAGAAGATGAGTTGGTTAAGCTTGAAGACTCGATGGCTCTCTTTACCTTTAGTGGAAAAAACAATAGCTCCCCATTGCTGGTTGAAGCAGAAAAAAAGCTGGAAAACGCAAAAAAGAGAAGAGACTTGTTCAAGGAAAAATCTATTGTTTTGAAAACAACCAAAATCGTTGAAGAAGAGGAAAGTGTAAAGGAATCGGAAGAAAACGAGGAAAAAGATAAGGAAAGTTAAAAAAGTGCGTTTGAAGTATATTGAGATTTAAAATACCTGAAGCAAGATGTTTAAGATAAGATCAGTATTTTTCAAAATACCTGAACATAATCGGTTTAATTACGACCCGCGTTACTACGACCCGGAAAAGGAAGATTTGGAAAAAAGAGTCCGATTAGCAAAACTTAACCGTCCCGAAGAAGAGCAGGAAGCTACAACTGAAGAAGAGCTTTTAAAAATCAGAATAGCTCAAAATTTTAAAAAGGCCAGAACAAACAGCCGACCTTCCATTAGCCGATCATTAAATCAATCCAGACTTCGTTTTTTTATAATCCTGGGTATTCTATTGTATCTTTGTTATTGGATACTTACCTAATGCAAGAACAACTTCATGTCTGATATAGTTAAATTATTACCGGATGCTATTGCTAATCAGATAGCTGCCGGAGAAGTGATACAAAGACCTGCATCTGTAGTTAAAGAGTTAATGGAAAACGCCATTGATGCAGGCTGTAGCGAGATAAAACTAAATATAAGAGATGCCGGAAAAACCTTAATTCAGTTAATTGATGATGGAAGCGGTATGTCTCATACTGACGCAAGACTTGCACTTAGTCGCCATGCAACATCAAAAATCAGAAAGGCAGAAGACCTTTTTTCTATACGCACTATGGGATTCAGAGGGGAGGCTTTGGCTTCTATAGTTGCTATTTCAAAAGTAGAAATTAAAACCAGATTGCAAGATGAGGAGTTGGGAACTCTTCTAAGAGTTGAAGGCTCTGAAATTTCAGCTCATGAATCTTGTCAATGCAAACACGGGACTACTTTTAGTGTAAAAAATTTATTTTATAATATCCCTGCCCGCAGAAATTTTTTAAAATCAGATCCGGTAGAAACCAGACATATAATTGATGAGTTTCAGCGGATTGCTTTGGCTTATCCCAATATACAGTTTCAAATGACACATAATGAAAAAGATGTTTTTTCATTACCAAAGGGCAATCTAAAACAACGAATTGTTAATATTTTCGGAAAAAATTACCGGGAAAAGATTTTTCCTGTTCAGGAGGATACCGAAATTTTAAAAATAAACGGTTACATCGGCAAACCGGACTTTGTTAAAAAAACAAGGGGGGAGCAGTTTATTTTTGTAAATAACAGATTTATCAAAAGCGGCTATATCAACCATGCTATACAAACGGCTTATGATAAACTCATTCCGGAGGGGAGTTTTTCCTTTTTTTGTTTGTTTTTGGAGTTAGATCCTTCAAAAATTGATGTGAATGTACATCCCACAAAACAAGAAATTAAGTTTGAAGATGAAAGAGTTATTTATCAGATTATAAACGCATCCATAAGAAAATCCCTGACCCAGTTTGGAGCTATGCCAAGCCTTGATTTTGATGTGGACAGCCGCTTTCGTCACTTGCCGGGATTTCAGAATCAAAGCCCGAAATCAAGTGATGCCGGATCACAACAAAATATATCTGCTTTTCCTAAAAAAACTCCTCAGGAAAAGGAAAATATCAGGAATTGGGCAACTGCCTACCGGGACTTAAACACGGATACGGAAAATGAAGCTTCAAAGATTATATCCAGCAGTTTATCTTTTGAAACCCGGAATGAGCAGACAGGTCATGAGAGCCGACCCGTTGAATCTATAGAGATGCCTAAGACTTTTCAGCTCCATAAAAAGTATGTTATATCCTCTATTTCCTCAGGATTGATAATTATTAATCAGGAATATGCGCACCAAAGGATTTTATTTGAAAAATATATAGAGCGTTTTGATTTGAATCAAACTAGCTCACAAAGATTAGTTTTTCCGGAAAATATTGAACTGAGTGCCGGGGATTATTCTTTGATAGAAGATTTGTTGGAAGATTTAAATACACTGGGCTTTGATATTGAAAAGTTTGGCAAAAACACCTTAATTTTACATGGAGTGCCATCTGAAATCAGAAGCACAGAAGGAAGTAACCTGATACATGAATTGCTGGAATTGTATAAAATCAGTGCTTCAGGCAAGAAACAGGAAAAATATATTTTACTGGCAAGGTGTTTATCAAAGCAACTTGGAATAAAAGCCGGCAGAAAACTCAAAGAGGAAGAAATGCAAAAATTAATAGACGAGCTTTTTGCCTGTAAGGAACCCGGGATTTCTCCGGAAAGAAAGAAGACTTACATATGTTTAGATAGTGATGAATTAGAAAACCGATTTAATCATTGATTTGACAGCAGACATTTGGACGAAAACATAAGTTAGGTTCCTGTGTTTTTGACTAAATTCGCTTCAATCAATTTATAAATACAATTTTATGATGAACAGAATAGGCCCGGGTGGTTTCAGCATATTGCCTCCTGTAGTTAAAAATTTATTAATAATCAATGGTTTGCTTTTTTTAGGAACCTTTGTATTTGAAAGTAATTTTGGAATAAGTTTAATCAGAATTTTGGGCTTACACTTTTTTGAGTCTGAATTTTTTCAACCATTCCAGCTCGTGACGCATATGTTTATGCATGGCGGGATGCTTCATATTTTTTCTAATATGTTTGCGCTCTGGATGTTTGGCAGTACACTGGAAAATGTCTGGGGGCCAAAGCGATTTTTGTTTTTTTACTTTTTTACCGGACTCGGTGCAGCAGCACTTCACATGGGAGTAACGGCTTATTCTCTTTACAGTTTGCAGAATGCGGTGGAGATGTATATACAGGATCCTTCTTTTTTAGCTTTCAGGGAGCTTGTTCAAAGCCATTCAACGGGCATGATGAGAGGTTCGGTTAATCAGTTTTTAGCAAACTGGAGTATGCAACCGGATAATACGGCTTATATACAACGGTCTGTTTCTTTAGCTCAGGAACTTTATAGTGCAAATGTTAATATCCCTACAGTTGGGGCTTCCGGCGCTGTTTTCGGAATATTATTAGGATTTGGTATGCTTTTTCCGAACACTCGGCTCTTTCTTTTGTTCCCTCCTATACCAATAAAGGCAAAATATTTCGTTATATTTTATGGACTATTTGAACTTTATGCCGGCTTTAGTTCGTTTTCAGGAGGGAGTAATATAGCTCACTTCGCACATTTAGGTGGCATGCTTTTTGGGTTTATATTAATTAAATATTGGAATAAAAGTAGTAGAAATTTCTTTTGATGACAGGAAACAACTCCATATTAGATGATTTAAAATGGCAATTCAGTAATGGAAGTATGCTCATAAAATTGATATTAATCAATTTGGGTGTATTCTTAACTGTCCATACTGTGCGTGTTTTTCTTCATCTTTTTGTAGCTGACGGGAGTCTTGTTGATCAAACCTTTAATAATTTATTGCAGTGGTTTACTTTACCGGCTTCTTTATTAGATTTGGTTAAACGTCCGTGGACTTTGGTCACTCACATGTTTTTGCATGTAGGCTTTTTTCATATCCTTTTTAATATGCTTTGGCTCTATTGGTTCGGAAGAATTTTCAGGGAATTTTTAAGTGAAAGAAAATTATTGCCGGTTTACCTCTTTGGTGGATTTGCAGGTGCTTTTCTAATGATTTTGTCGTATAATTTATTTCCCGGTCTAAGCTCCAATGTTGCCAATGTTATGGCTCTGGGTGCTTCAGCAGGTGTTTTGGCAGTGGTAGTTTCTACAGCAACTATGGCGCCTAATTATACTATATACATGTTGTTTTTAGGGCCTGTTAGGATAAAATATATTGCAATTTTCGTGGTGATACTTGATTTTATAAGTATTCCGGGTGGAAATACCGGCGGACATATTGCGCATCTCGGCGGAGCAATTTTCGGCTTCTTTTATATACGAAATTTAAACCGTGGGTACGACATTACCAATGGCTTTGACATAGCCGTTAATGTTGTAAAGTCTTTGTTTAAAGTGAGAAAAAAAGGTCCTAAAGTTGCCTACAAAAATAAAAATGTACGTTACGAAACGCAAAACGTAAACCGTAGTCAAAAAGGGACCAAGCAAAATCAATCAAACGCTTCTCAGGCAGATATTGATAAGCAAGGTAGAATTGATCAAATTTTGGATAAAATCTCTCTTTCCGGCTATGACAGCCTATCAAAAGAAGAAAAAGAATTTTTATTTAGAGTGTCCAACGAAGAGGATTAGCTTTTTGCTTCTATTTTTCTTTTGAGGTCTTCAAAAATATCTTCGAGGGTTTCCTTTTTTTCAGCTACTAGGGCCAAAAAATAATATAAAACATCGGCTGCCTCTGCACGAAAGGCCGGTGAATTATTTTCTTTCGCCTCAATGACTAATTCAAAAGCTTCTTCCCCAAATTTTTGAGCTAATTTATTAAGACCCCGTTGCATGGTGCCGCTTGGTGACTTAGATACTTCATTTTTTGAAATGATAAAGTGTTGCATTGCTGTATCTATAAAATGCTTTTTAGTTTGAGTCTTTTGTAATTTGTAATCATTAAATAGCTTAACTACCGACTCATCTGTTTTAATGCTTGCTACAAAAACTTGCTTGTCTTTGGCAGGCACAAAAGATTTCAGTTTAAACTTTCCGGATAAAATAGGAGGGGTAGTAATTTTGCTATTTTTTAAAAAATAAAGCTTATTCTTTTTTATGCACTTTTGAAAAGCATCATTGTCTAAATGTTCATAGCCAATTACTTTTCCGGAGGAATAATCTTGTATTATAACAGGCCATAAACCCTGAATGGTATTCGGTATTTTATTTTTATCCATAGAAGGAATTTTCATCGAAAGTAATATATTAATAATTGCAAATACAGGTTTTTTAAAAAAAATAATAGTCAAGTTCTTCAAAATAACTAATCAAAAACATAGAAAATTAAGTTATTTGTGTTATAATGATAAGAGTTAAAAGATTCTATCTCTTTAGTTTTTTTAAATTTAATGGAAATGAAGTTGCATTACACTATGATTTCTGTTTTTACGAAGCAAAGTGCCGGACTTAAAGGTAATATTTCTGCTGTCATAAAGTGTGAAAAAAATCAGCTTTCAAAAGATGAAATGCAGGGAATTGCTAATGATTTAAACCAGCCGGCAACTACTTTTTTGGTAAAAACAGATAGAGAAGATACTTTTAGGGTTTTATGGTTTGCTCCTGACGGGGAAATTGGTTTATGCGGGCATGGGTCAGTAGCTGCGGCCGCTTTTTTGTTTGAAGAAAATAATACCATTGCTAACTACTATCTTAAAAAAGACGAACAAACTATTGTTTTGCATGATTTTGAGGGAAATAGTTGCGGCATGGAAATTGATAAAATCAAAATTGATAAAGAAATACCGGTGCCGGATGTCGTTCAGAAAGCATTGGGGGTAGAAGTGTTAAAATACCATAAAACGTCGAATAAAGACATGGTGTTAGTAAAGGATGAAGAAAGTTTGCGAAAAATGAAAGTGAATTTTGATTTACTGAGAACATCTTCTGTTTTTGGCTATACCGTTACTGCACAATCTACTAAAGCTGATTTTGTAAGCCGAACAATAGTTCCTCATGTGCAACAGTTAGAGGATCATGCAACCGGCTCTTCACATGCAATTCTTTTCCCGTACTGGAGTGAAAAATTAAAAAAACAAGAATTAGAAGCTATTCAATTGAGTCCAAGAGGTGGTTACCTGAAAGGGCATATAAAAAATTCTAAATCTATTTTGATAAAAGGTGATTTTAAAATCATTGCTCAGGGAGAATATTTTTTAAGCAACTGATAAACAATACTATACTATTTGTTGTTTATAGCTTTGCATAATTTTTTAAGATTATTTAAAAGATCAATCTGAATAAAGAGAAACAAAGCCTGATTGTTTGATTACTTATCTGTCACACCTCATACACATTTGTAAATAAAATAAATAGTAAAATTACTTTTTGAGTAAATTGGAGGTTTTTAGTGTATAAAATTGTCACTTAAAAAAATGGGGTCAAAAAATTATTTCTATAATTTAGATAAGCTCAAAAATAAATGTAATAAAGATGGATATACGGCAAGATGTAGTGTTTAAAATTCTTCAGTCAATGACTGAAAAGGAGGAGAAGTTTTTTGTAAAATCTGCCAGAAAAAACACATTCTACTTTAATCTGTATACCCTTGTCAAAAAGAAGAATATTTTTGACCAAAAAAGACTTATTAAGGAATTGGAAAAAGCGGGATGTAAACAGCCTTTACATAAGTTAAAATCTTACCTGAAAACAGAAATTATTCAATCATTAATAGATTATAATAATGATAATGTAGAAATAAATGTATTAAAGCAGTTATCAGAGATAAAAGTATTAATCTTAAAGGGGCTTTATGATGAAGCGACTAATACACTCCAAACAGTGAAGGCTTTTGTAATAGAAAAGGGACTTTTTCACATTATGCCGGCTATTTATGAGATGGATTATAAATTAGGGTCGCTTAAAATGGACATTGATCCAAAGGTTTTTGTTGACTACAAACAATGTTTTGAAGATAATCTGGTAAACTATCGCTTGGATTATATCTATTATTATATAAAAGACATCAATTTTAGGATTACAACATTGAAGGAAAATAAGAAAGTGCGGGGTGAAGTAGAAAGTCTTTTACAAGATCCGGTAATGACTGAAACAAACAGCACTGAAAGTAATTTGATAAAAATTAAGCGCCATAATATCTTATCTCTGTATTTTCTGATGATAGCTGATATAGATAAAAGCCTGAAAAGTGCTTATGAAGCGATTGGCCTCTTAAATGAGTTTCCGACTGCTGAATTTTATTCAGATATGAAGACTCTTTTGTTAAGGAACATTATAGTTTCCTTAAATAATTTTAAAAGAAAAGATTTACTTGAACAGGAAGGGGAAAAGATAATAGAAGAGTTAGCGGAATTGTCGGAGACTAACTTCGATGCGCTTGCCGCTTTAATGCAAGTAAAGAATTTACAAATGATGTCTAGTAACGATTTTAGTGAGCTGGATTCAAATACAGAATTGTTTTTGAAGAAACAAAGATTGTTAGGCACGGATTTCAGAACAATGCTATTGATGAACTTTGCATTATTATTTATGAAAAAAGGAGATTTTGAAACTGCTTTGGATTGGTTAGAGAAAGTTTTTAGATTTTGTAAAAAACATGAACAACCTTATAAATTGCTTGGTGCCAGAGTAATCAGTTACTGGGTTCATTTCAGATTAGGTAATTACAGAATTTTAGAGAGCTTACAATTGTCAATTAAAAGACAAATGGCCGGTTACGAGATGACCTCTGAACCTTATAATTATATGGTAAAATATACCAGACAGTATATACAAGCGTATGATACTTCAGAACAAATTGAAGTTTTGGAAAAATGGAAGAAAAGTTTTAATGAATTGCCTTTTACGGATAAGATGCATTTTAATGTAATTAGCTTTAGCTTTTCTGACTATTTGGAAGAAATGATTGAAAATCATACAGCTGCAAAAGTTAAAACTTTATAGTTTTCGAATTTTAATCTTGTATTTTTTAAAAGGGAATTCTAACTCCTTTTACCCAAAAACTAATTTGAAACCTCCAGTACGGAGCCATTTTCAAGAATAAGCTCACTATCCGAGCTGATTATATTTACATTTCCGGCTTTGCTCTCACTTTGTTCAAAATACATTTTACCACTTTCTATCAAAAGCATTTCCAATATATCTATATCTGCTGTAACAATTAAGTTATAAGAGTTTCCGTCCTTTTCTAATACCAACTTGTTGAAATTTAGGGTTTCTCCATAAACAGAAATGATGTTTGAACTATACGAACCATTGAAGATAACTTCTCCGTTTGCAGGTATAAATAAAGCATTTTCAGTTATCCAGTCTTCTCTTACAAACAAAATATTTTCATTATTGGCTTTTTCATAAATGCCATCTATAAGATGAACAGAACCGGTCTGAAGTTCCTGACTTTGTTGAATGATACGTCCATTTCCACTACCGGCTAAGGTTAGAGTTTGAAGCACCTCTGTGTTAGTGCCGTCAAGATAAAAGTCAAATCCAGAGTCGAGGTTGCAATTTATAATAAAATTAGAAAATTGCTGATTTATTCCATTTAATGTGGAGCTGTTATTTACAATACCACTTAGCAGAAAAACGCTACCGGCTTCCCAGCTTATTGCAGGGATTGAATTTCCATCAACAGCATGCTCATAAATACCTTCATTTTGGACAGTAATATCTCCGGTTGGAAGAAAATTTAAATGATTCATTGTCATTTCCCCGGATATATCTAATGTGCTGAAGTGAAAATCAGATAAGGCATCTGCCATGCTAAGACTTGCATCAGACTCTATAAAAATCTCATTCTCACTAGCCGTGTTGTATAAAACATCTAATGTTATTTGATGGTTATTTTGTATGATAACTGTTACTTGTTCATCACTTGAAGGGGCTGCTGTAGCCGGATAGAAATTAATCCCGTCACAAGAGCTTTCCCAATTCAACTCATTGCTCCAGGCGCCACTACTAACTGTACGGTAAATGCTTGGAGAACAATCACTATCTTCTATACAAAAGGAATGACTGGTTCCGTATCCATAATCAGCATTTGGGGCGGTCATTTCAAAAAGTAAATCACCGTTATTATCCAGAAGGTAGTAATCTCCGTCTACATTACAACTCCCGTATTGACTGCCGTGCATTCCATCTCCGTATCCATCAAAAATATTGAAAGTATAACAACCTGCTCTTAGGCAAATACTATGAAGATAAGTTCCACCTCCGGCAAGATTGGGATAAACACCACCGCTAAAGACAATCTGCTGTAAACTGTCTTCAAAATTCCAGGTAACTTCATCGCCCCAGCAATCTGTAATTACTGTTAAATCAACAGTCAGGCCTTTAAAAAATTCGAGATGCATCGTATCATTTGAAGTATTTTCATCTATTTCACCATTTGGCAAACTGGTGTAAGCAGTGAAAGTATAATCACCGACGGCAGGTAAATTCACTTGTGAAAGGTTTACACTTGTGGAACTTCCGGGCATAAGATTTCCATACCAGGTCATTTGTTGAGTACTTCCAGCTATACCATATACAATTTGCACAGAGTCTAATAATCTGTTACCATAATTAGTAATTTCAATAATTGGATTAATTACATCATTACAAACGGCTGTAGAGGGTTCTATGATTTCTGTTACGGCTGCATCGTATTCATAGACTATATTATCATCAAAGTAAAAAGTATAAAAGCCATCCGGAGCAGTTATCGGTCTGGTCATTTCTTTTTGGTTGTTACTTCTGGCAAATAAATAATACTCAATCGTGTCATTAACAGTAAAGTTGTTCTGTATTGTTGCTGTAAAATAACCTGCACTATCTGTTAATGGAATAGTGTTCCAACTTGAGGAGCCTTTAATCCGCCAGTAGCAAGTGGCTGTTTCTATGCCACTTCTATTTGTAATTTGTGAAAGTATATTAAATTCCGGTAAAAAAGCTTGCATATCTGTTATTGGCGGGTGCCAGAATCGAACGGGATTTTCTGCGGGTATTTGCATAGTAATGCAGTGAATTGCTCCACCTTGTGTTGTAAGTGGTCTTGCATCTATTGGCACGATATTGTATCCCGGCAGCAGCTCTCTATATCTTTGCACTGCGGCAGAGTCACCGGCTACATCTCCGGAGAAAGCACTTGAATAGGCAGGCATTATATAAGTGTTGTTAACAAACAAACCATTGACAAAGCCTCTTGCATCATTATTTATTTGATTACAGGAGGTTGAATAGGTTCCGTCATTTCTTCTGGGCATTCCGATTCTTTCTACTTTCAGATTTTCATTGTAAGTGGTAATTTGTGATTCAAAAACGGCAACATTATCCTCAATTCTTTGTCTGTCAGAAGCTGTTACAACAGAGGGGTATTCAGTTACAAGTATTCTGTAGTCATCCAGCAGTTTTGCATACATATCAATATGGCCGGTGCCGCCGTCACACAGCAATCTGTCTACAACAGTCTGTCCATGTAAATCCAGAATACGTTCCAGAGTGTCTCTGACTGCCTGCTGAGTCCAGCCGGGATTTCTGTCATAGGATCCGCTGCTATGGTATGCATGCCCGAAACCATCTACCATTAAATTTCCACCTTCCTGATAAATAGAAGATGTGTGAATTGGGATATCCATATAATCAGCTATAAACTGTGGTATTGCATTGTCAAATGGCCTGGAAGCGTAATACTGCATATCAACCATAGCCAATGAATCGTTTGAGCCATGGTAAAAACCCCAGGGGCCGTAATCTCTAACCCAAATTGAATTGGTGGGAGCTATCAAAAATTTATGATTTGTCAGACTCTTTCCATAGCTTGCCATATGATTGTGTATGGTATTCGTGTCAGCAGCCGACCCAACTAAAATCCATACTTCTGCTTCCTGTTGAATTGCATCCGATAAGTCTACATACAGCTTTGTTTGGTTTGTATTCCATCCCCATCGAATTAGAACTGCCTGTACCTCCTCAAACTCTCCCGGCACCGTAAATGAAGAAGGTAAAGGCCAATTGCTTCCTCCGGAACCACCTGCACATTCAGTTTGGTAATCAGCACAACAATCGCCGTAGGTTACGCAATTTGCATCACACCAACATCCTCCGGGTGCCTGATCTCCGCAATTTCCAATACAACTATTGGGTCCCCCAAAGGTAACTGGCTGACCCTGAGATTGAGTACTAAATCCTTGTTGAATCATGTTTACTTCATCCTGAGTCAGGTATTTCGGTAAATCTACTTGCTGGTTCGTTTGACCATAAAAAAATAAAGGTATCTGAAGTAGTAGAGTTATTACATAAGCACGTAAAGTCATTATTATATTAATGTTTATACAGTTAACTGATAAAAATTTAAAGCTTTAAAAAGCTATACAGAATATATAAAGCTATAAATAATAAATTAACTTTCAAAGAGGATATGCTTGATTTACAAGGAATAAGAAGATATTTAATTAATTATAATAGAGTTTTAGGCCTGAAATGCTAATTTTGATCAAAAGGAATTGTGGAAAATATTTTTGATAATTTAGTCTATATCTGGATAGCTGTCGCTTTGCTGGTTTTTCCTATTGCTTTATTTGTAAAAGCCCCATACGGAAGACATTTTGCAGGACAATTCAAAACTACCATTCAGAATAAATGGGGTTGGGTGATAATGGAAGCCGCCTCGCCGCTTTTTTTTACTTTTTTCTTTTTCTATGGAGATGTTGAGAAAACAATATTTCATTGGGTGTTATTTAGTTTATTCAATGCGCATTATATAAACCGGTCTTTTATATGGCCTTTTAGAATTCGTTCTGGAAATAAGAAAATGCCTTTATTAATAATGTTTTCCGCACTTTTGTTTAATGTAATTAATGGAACGATAAATGGCTATTTCTTAGGTCAATTGGCCACATTTGATGTTTCATGGCAACTTTATTTGTTTTATCCTGCGTTATTACTGTTTCTGAGTGGGGCAGCCATAAATATTTGGGCCGATAACAAATTAATTTCACTGAGAAAACCCGGAGAAACAGGCTACAAGATTCCAAAAGGCGGACTTTTTGATAAAGTTTCCTGTCCTAATTTATTAGGTGAATGTATACAATGGACAGGATGGGCTTTAATGGCGTGGGGTCCGGCTACACTTTCTTTCTGTATTTGGACATGGGCAAATTTACTTCCACGGGCATTGGACCACCACAAGTGGTATAAAGAAAAATTTGAAAACTATCCAAAGGAAAGAAAGGCCATTATTCCCTATCTTTTATGAGTTTGTATTATTCCAGATTTTCCAGGCTTCTTCAGCCTGTAAGTAAAGCATTTCCAGTCCGTTTTTAATTTTTGCACCTTTATCTTCAGCAGATTTTAAGAATAATGTTTTTTCAGGATTGTAAATTAAATCAAAAATGAAATGATTTTTAGAGATAAAATCTAATGGTATGTCGGGTTTTTTATTTATTTGGGGGTACATCCCCAGCGGAGTAGTGTTAATTATTAAACGATTACTTTCTATAACAGACCGATCCAGCTCATTATAAGTTAAATTGTTAGTTCCGGCTTTTCTGGAAACAATTGTAGTGTTTATATTTAAATTATTCAAAGCTAATTCTACAGCAGAGGATGACCCACCACTACCTAAAATTAAAGCATTTTCGATTTTAGCACCGGATAAAAAGTATTTTAGACTTTTCTGAAAACCAATGTAGTCAGTATTGTGACCTATAAACTTCCCTTTGACAATATTTATGACATTTACAGCCTGAGTTTTTTGAGCAGCTACAGAAAGCCCATCGAGATATGGAATGATTTCTTTCTTATATGGAATAGTTACATTCAGCCCTTTCAATCCTTTTGTTTCAAAAATCTGCTTAACTTCAGTAAGGCTTTCAACTTCAAACAGTTGGTAATGGTGATTTGGGAGCTTTTCTTTTTTAAATTTTTCAGCAAAATACTGAGGAGAAAAGCTGTGTTCGAGAGGAAACCCTATTAATCCATAAATAATCTGTTCTTGTACAGCCATATCATTATATTTTTTTGCTACCTGCGATGCGGTTTATAAAATAAACCAACAGGAACCCGACAAGCGCCAGTAAAAAGACATAGAGCGTCTCAAGATTTAGGGTGTTCGGGAGAATATTTGATTCTTGCAAAGGCTTTAAACTTCCGTCAGAAGATTCGCGCCACGAAATTGTATGTTTCCATGGCCAAACTAAATTTAGAGAACCAATCAGAAAGCCTGTTAGCACAGACATGGTAGAATAATAAAACTTTTTTAGCAGCCAGTTGAGCATTTTAGCAAAGGAAATAAGCCCGATAATGCAACCGGATGCAAAGAGGATTAATTGCACCCAGGGGATGGAACCAAAAGATTGAGCTATATGTAAAAAGTCAAATCTTCTGAGCCCGGAGAGAATCTCTTTTAAACTGTCACTGAGTGATGAAACTATTCCTATAACTTCTTCATATTTTCCCATTAATAAAAGAATATAGGAGCCGGAAACCCCCGGTAGAATCATTGCTACTATTGCAAATAAACCACTTACGAACAAATAAAAATTGCCTTCGGGAAGAGTAAATAAATTATAGGTTGTAATTAAAAAAGCAAATAATACACCCGCAAACAGTAGAGCAAACCTGAATAGATGCCAGCTTTTTATTTGCTGCATTATAACTAATGCTGAAGCGGCTATAAGGCCAAAGAAAAAACCCCAAAGATATATGCGGTGAGTATCTAATAATGAGGATATAATACTGGCAAGTGTGATAATGGCTGTAGCAACACCTAAAAGCAGCGGTAATAAAAATTTCCAGTTTATGTGCTTGAAAAAAGAGCTGAACTGACCTCTAAAAAAAAGCTTCACTGCCCTATGATCAAAGCGGTTTACGGTCTCTACTAATTTATCATAAATCCCCGTAATAAAAGCAATTGTACCTCCGGAAACCCCCGGGATTATATCGGCTGTACCCATTCCCATTCCTCTCAAAAAAATAAAGAAATGTTTCAAAATTCCCTGCATGTATTTGTTTTTGGCAAATTTAGAAATAAAAAACAGAATCCTTTCTTTTAAATGAAACGGATAAATACCACAAAGCAATTAAACGAAGCTTTGCTTTAAAATTTATGTTTTCACAAATAGGAGGTAAAAATTCAGAAAAATATAAATGCAACAATGTTGCATTTTATAAAAAAGCTTGTATATTTGCAATAAAGTTGCAGATATGAAATTGGCAAAAAAATTAAATTTAAGCTTTTTTGGAGAGCACGGATTATTCATTCAAAACCGTGAATTAGATACAATCTTTAAATTAGAAGTTCAGGAGTTCATGAAAAAGAATCCGGACACAGATTTTAATTTTTCCGGTAATATAGAAGAAATCTTGTCTGTTTTAAATTCTCAGACTGTTTTCTCTGCTTTTCCATTGTTAACGGATGATATTTGTCAACAACTGTTAGTTTTTTCTCATCTCACATCCGCAGAAAATTTTAATTTAAGACTGCAAATTGTAAAAAACAATAAGTGTAAAAAATTCCATACAGATATAACAGACTACCGCATGCTTTGCACTTACAAAGGTCCTGCTACAATTTATCTTGATCCTGAAAATATGATTACAGAAAGTCAAATTGAAAACCCTTCGCCTGACATAATTAGGTATGCTAATCAGGGCGATGTTATGATTTTTGCAGGCGCTTTGGCAGAAGGGGACTTAACTCCTGTATATCACAAATCACCGGAGGTGAGCGATGAAGACTCATACCGGCTTTTACTTAAAATAGATACGAACACTATCTCAAAATGGTATAAATAAATATTTTTTATTCATAAAAACTCAATACAATGAAACATTTACCTTTACTAATTTTATTACTGATTTTTTCTTTTCAGGGTGTCGCAACCACACCGGAGATAATTAAAAACTACGATCCTTCTCAGACAACTTTAGAGGCTGAGACTTACGACAATACTACCGGTTTTTTTACCGGACATAATGATTATGGAGATGAGGCTTTTGGTGAAAAATACTTTTTTGAAGACACAGAAGAGTTGGTTGCTATAATAGCTCACCACACCGGCATTGAAGGTTCAGCAAACAGAAACGCACATTACAGGATTACTGAAGTCGGCTCTGATGGATTACCCGGTCAGGAAATTGCTTCGGTAATGATTCCGGTTCAGGATATTCCTGTTGATGAATCAGCTTTTTTAGTCAATTTAGATAATGCCATTAATATCACAGATTCCTTTTTTGTGATTTTTGATTTGGGAGATTATTCTCATGGTTTTTTACATGATAAAAGAGTAGCGGTGATGCATACTCCTGATGGAAGCAGAGATGAAGATGACCATGTCGTTTATGGAAGAAATGTGATTAGGTGGCATGGACATGGCGGTGCAGACTGGAAGGATTACAGAACAGAAAACTTTCAAACCTATCAACCATCTGTACATTTTGCCCTTTTTCCGGTAATTATGGTAGAGGAAGCAACCACATTTGTTTCTGACATTGACCAAACATCATTCAATATTAATCTTTATCCCTCACCGGCAACAGAAAGGATAAATGTTAAATTTGAAAATGAAGTTCCTCAAAGTTTTCGTTTTGAAATTTTAGACTTACAGGGCAAAGTTATGTACCGTGGAGAAAAACAACTTGATGCTACTGAGTACAATATAAACATTAGCGAATATGCTGCGGGCAACTATATTTTAGTAGTTCATACTGATTCTTCCAGCAAAGGCTATCAGTTTGTAAAAAAATAAATTCATGCGCTGTTTAGTTCCCGGTTTAGCTTTACGCTTCCGGGAACTTTTTATTTAGACTATAATCAAAAATTTATGAAAAAATTACCCGTAACGGTATTAAGCGGATTCTTAGGTGCCGGAAAAACAACCTTATTAAACCATATTTTGCATAACAAAGAAGGACTAAAGGTCGCAGTTATAGTTAATGATATGAGTGAGGTCAATATTGATGCTAAAATGGTTGAAAATCAGGAAGTGCTCTCCAGAACAGAAGAAAAACTGGTTGAAATGAGCAATGGCTGTATCTGCTGCACCTTACGGGAGGATTTGATTGAAGCTGTTGAGAATTTGGCAAAAGAGAATCGTTTTGATTATTTACTGATTGAGAGTACTGGAATTTCCGAGCCCATTCCTGTTGCACAAACTTTTTCTTATATAGACCCTAATTTAAACATAGACTTAAGCAGATTTAGCTATGTGGATACTATGGTTACGGTTGTTGATTGTTTTAATTTTCTGAAAGATTTTGGAAGTAATGATTACTTAACAGACAGGTCTTTGACCGATCAGGAAGGGGATAGTCGCACTATAGTGGATTTACTTACAGACCAAATTGAGTTTGCAAATGTTATAGTCCTGAACAAAACAGATTTAGTGGATGAAGAAAAAATGAATTTTCTGAAAAATATAATAAAAAAACTAAATCCATACGCAGAAATTGTCTACTCAGAATTTGGGAAAATAGATATTAAAATGATACTGGATACCGGTCTTTTTGATTTTGAAGAAGCGAGTCAGTCAGCCGGTTGGATTCATGAGTTAGAAAATGAGCATGTCCCGGAAACAGAAGAGTATGGAATCAGCTCAATGGTGTATAGAAATCAGCGTCCTTTTCACCCCGGAAGACTTTGGCAGTTTATTCAGAAAGAATATCCTCCTAATATTATTCGTGGTAAAGGTTTGCTTTGGATGTTGACAAGACCGGACATAGCGATTGACTTTAATCAGGCCGGAGGATCCTCAAGAATTCAAAAAGCAGGTGTATGGTGGGCATCAATACCTGAAGATGACCGATTGCAAAATCCGGCTTATTTACAAAATGAAGAAGTAATAAAAGAAAGATGGCACCCTTACTGGGAGGACCGCATACAGGAATTAGTTTTCATAGGGCAGGACCTGGATAAAGAGCAGCTTAAAGCAAGTCTGGACAAATGTTTGGCTAGCGAATCAGAGTACAGAGCTTTTATGGATGGGCAAGCTCCGGCAGATCCGTTTCCGCAAGTGTAAGAAAAAAAGTTTGAATTAAAACTATTCTATCAGGCAAAAACTCTTCTCAATAGTTCGGTAACTCTTGCTGCGGGGTTATTTCGGATTTTTGCTTCTTCTTCGCTAATCAGATGAAAAATGCCATCTATAGCCTTATTGGTTGTGTAGTCGTTAATATCTACATTTGCCGGCTGCATGAATGGAATTTTGTTATATCTGTCCATTACCTCAGCCCAGTATCTGGTAAGCAATACTTTATCAGTAGCCTGAACAACTATAGGATTAAATCGCGCATAAAGCTGATCGGAAGTTGTGTTTCTTAAAAAATTCGTGGCTGCATTATCGCCTCCCCTTAATATACTCATGCCATCTTGTATGGTCATGCCTCTGACAGCCGCAATAAAGATTTGTCCGGCTTCCTTTGAGGCTTCTTCCGCTGCTCGGTTAAAAGCTTCTATACAACGATCTACAGCCTGATTAAAGCCAATAGCCCTTAGTTGAGTTTCTACATGCTTTGCTTCCGGAGGGAATGGAATTGCAATTACGGGATGTTTAAAAAAACCATCTCTTGCTGATGCAACATCTACCGAGTTATTAGTACCGACTGTTAATGCTTCTTTCAGACCGGCTATAATTTCCTGATTCGTCAGCCGGTTGCTGCGGTTATCACCCGAAAAATCAGTCAGAGACAATCCGCTTTCACAAGACGAAAACAAAAACATAAGTAGAATACTAAAAGCTGAAAGGCGTATAATTCTCATAATGCAGTAATTAAGGTTATTTTATCAAAGCTATTAAAAATATCCAACAAGAGGATTTTAATTTACACAGCTGTTCTGAGTAAGCTGTGACGCAAGAACCAGTCCAAAACTAAAAAGCCTAAAGCAATCAGTAAAAAAGGAAAAAATTCCTCGGAAGTTGAGCGTATAATCTGAACATCTATTGTTGTTCTTTCCATTCTGTCAATTTCTTCATATATTTCTGACATAGACTCTTCATCAATAGCACGGAAATATTTTCCTCCCGTCATTTGAGCTATTTGTTTACAGAGTTCTTCATCGATTTCAACCGGTACGTCTCTGTATTGAACACCCATGGGAGTTTGGAAAGGGAAGGGAGCAGTCCCTTCCGAGCCGACACCAATTGTATATACCCGAATTCCTTTGCTGGCAGCAATTTCTGCTGCAGTAAGCGGGTCAATAAATCCTCTGTTATTAACACCATCAGTCAGCAGAACCACGACTTTTGACTTTGCACTACTGTTTTTAAGTCTGTTTACGGAAGTAGCTAAACCATCTCCTATTGCTGTTCCATCCCTGAGAAAGCCAATATCCACTTTATCGAACATTTCTTTTAAATAAGCATGGTCAGTTGTTAAAGGAACCTGGGTGAAAGCTTCTCCGGCAAAAATCACCAGCCCAATCCGGTCTCCTTTTCTTAAATCAATAAACTCATAAGCCAGATTCTTAGCCGCTTCCAATCGATTCGGCTCAAAGTCTTCAGCAAGCATACTACCTGAGATATCCAGTGAAATTACGATGTCAACGACCTCTGTGGATACATTTCTTTCTTCTAATAAACTTTGTGGTCTTGCCAAAGCAGTTATGAGCAATAAAAGACCCAAAAAGCGTAAAATAACCGGAAAATGTAATAGCCTTACTCTAATGCTTTTCCCATGTTGAGAAATTGAGGGAATATTAGAAACATTGAAAAAAGCTTTCTTTTTGCTTAAAAATAAAAAGTATAAAAGCAGCCATATGCAAGGAAGTATTCCCAGCCATAAAACTTCAGGGTTTGCCCATTCCAAATTTGTAAATGGAATATTCATTTGCTAACTGTTTTTTTCTTTTTGGTTTTGATTTTCTTCACCTTTCTTATCTGTCTTTTTCTCTTTGGGCTTTGTGTTTTCAACTATATAAAATGCCTGATCCATAACTTTATCGCAATCATTAACAGAGGGTATTCCCTTTGCAAATTTTACGAAATCAGCCGTTCTTAACAAAGATGCCAGACTGAGTTGCAACTTTTCTTCATCTGTTACTCTTTGAAAGCTGCTAATTATCTCCGGTGTTGTTAACTCAAGCGCATCTATTTCAAATCTTTTTTCCAGATAGTTTCTCGTAATATAAGACAACTCAGAAAAATATAGTTTAAAGGACCCTTTAGCCGGATAATCTTTAAGCCGCAAGGCCGTAAGCATTTCAATAGCTTCTTCGTAAGGAGGCTTTTGTGGAATTATTGGTTCCACTTTTTTAACCGGTTTTCTTTTCCTGTTTTGTAAATAATATACTAAAAAGCCTAATGCCAGGAGAATTATTAGAAGCCCAATTAAGAAAAACAAAATATCCCAAATAGCCCATGAGATGTTTAAAATATCTTTTATTGGCCGGTGACCATCTTCAAGCTCAATTTCTGCTAAGTAAACACTGACTAAACCTGCTTCTGACTTTATAGTGTCTGAAATGCGGTTATTATTATCATAAACATAAAAATCTACCGGTAAAATTATGTGATGCCCTGTATCAAAAGCTATCAACTGTAGTTTATGTGAAAAAATTACAGAGTCAGCTCCTTTATTTTTTTGTCCAGATTCATGATTTAGCAATTCAAGCGGTAAAAATAAAGTATCCCAATAAGGAGTAGATAAGCTGTTTCCCTTTGGCAGTGTTTTTTCAAAATGTAAATCTACGGCTTCTCCAATTTCAATTTTTGCACTATCTATGTGCAGACGGACGCTTTGTTTTGCCTCTGAAACGGAAAGGCTAAAAATAAATATGAATAAGGGAAGTAATTTTTTCATACTTTATCTGGTCCTGTCCCTGTTTTTAAAAAATGCATGCAGAGCAGTTATATAAGACTGCCCGGTATTTATTTCTATAAGCCCGGCACCGCTTTTTCTAAAAAGGCTTCTAGTTTTATCCTGATGTTCCAAAAAGGCTGCTTTAACTTTTTTACGAGCTTTTTCAGAAGCTGTATCAAACCAAAAATATTTGCCGCTTTCTAAATCTCTCATTGGCAGTAAACCGGCATTGGGCAAATCATATTCAAAAGAATCATTGACTTTTATGCCTACAACATCGTGCTTTAAGGATGCAATACGAAGCGGGTCTTCATAACCTTTGTCAAAAAAGTCGGAGATAATAAAAATTATGCTTCTTTTTTTCATCCAGTTTGCGGTATGTTGCAAAGCATTTTTAATAGCTGTTTCTTCAGATTTTGCCTGTAAGTAAAGCATTTCTCTGATTAAGCGGAGTATATGTTTTCTGCCTTTTTTTGGAGGTACAAATAAATCTATATCTTTTGAAAAAAATGCTGCACCCACTTTGTCATTATTTTGTGAAGCTGAAAAAGAAAGCGTAGCAAAGAGTTCTGTGATAATTTCTTTTTTGGTTAAAGTGGTTGTGCCAAATAAATTAGAGGCACTTAAATCGATCAGAAAAAATACATTTAGCTCTCTCTCTTCTTCGTAAACTTTTACAAAAACCTGATCGAGTCTTGCCGTTACGTTCCAGTCGATGTTTCGGATGTCATCCCCGTACTGATATTCTCTTATCTCGCTAAAAGACATACCTTTTCCCTTAAAGGCACTATGATACTCTCCGGCAAAAACCTGATTGGAAAGACCTCTGGTCTTTATTTCTATTTTTCTGACTTTTTTTAATAATTCACTTGTGTCCATTCCCGTAGTTTTTTAATTAAGGAACTTCTACCCTGTTCAATATTTCTGTAATGATTTTATCGGAATCTATGTTTTCAGCTTCTGCTTCATAAGTTAGCCCAATTCTGTGACGCAAAACATCATAAGCAATCGCCCGCACATCTTCCGGAATTACATATCCGCGGGTTTTTATAAAGGCATGCCCTTTGGCAGCCATAGCCAAACTAATAGTTGCTCTTGGAGAACAACCGGTTTGGATTAAATTTTCAAGATCGTTTAAGTGAAAATCTTTTGGTCGTCTTGTCGCATTGACAATATCCAGGATGTAGTTTTCGATTTTTTCATCCATATAAACATGTCGCACGGTTTCTCTTGCTTTTAAAATTACTTCCGGCTTAACAACCGGATTTATAGGCAGAAAACCTTCCGATACATTTCGTTTCATCACCTTTCTTTCAGATTCTCTGTCCGGGTAGTCTATTTTCACTTTTAGCATAAATCTATCCACTTGTGCCTCCGGTAAAGGATATGTACCCTCCTGTTCTATCGGGTTTTGAGTGGCCATTACCAAAAAAGGTTCTTCCAATGGAAATGTTTCGTCACCTATAGTTACCTGTTTTTCCTGCATGGCCTCAAGAAGAGCACTTTGAACTTTTGCCGGTGCCCTGTTAATTTCATCAGCTAAGATGAAGTTTGCAAAAACGGGCCCTTTTTTCACTTCAAAAGTTTCATTTTTTCTACTGTAAATCATGGTACCGGTAAGGTCTGCCGGCAACAAATCGGGTGTGAACTGCAAGCGCTTAAAACTTACATCAGTAGCTGCTGCAAGTGATTTAATTGCCAGGGTTTTTGCAAGCCCCGGAACGCCTTCCAATAAAATGTGTCCATTTGTAAGCAATGCTATCAACAGGCGGTCGAGCATAAATCGTTGACCTACAATTGCTTTTTCCAGTTCAATTTGTAGTAGTTTAATAAATTCGCTTTCTACTCTGATTTTATCATTTAACTCATTGATATCAATACTTTGCTGCTCCATATTCTATGTATTTTTTTAGGCTTTGCAAATTTACTAAAGGTAAACTAAAAAAAATATACGCATATTGTATGTTTTCAAGGGTTATAGCGATTTTTTTAGAAAAATTTGATACTTAAAGCCACTAAGCTAAGATGTTTTTATACACTTTTGGTATTCCTTTGAAAAATTGTTTTTTCAGTCTTAGTCTAAATGAAATTTTCTTGTTTGTGTTTTTCGGTTTTTTATGAAATTTTAAAAAGTTTTACACTGTATAGAAATATAAGTCTTAAAGTATAAAACTAGTATTTGAAAGCTATATGCCTATGTGGTGAAATCGCTTAAGAAAATTAAAAAAAGTGAGTATGTAAGTTAAAACGCGAACTCCAAAGGCCGGACTATATATCTTATCAATATTTTAAGTGCAGAAATTGCTGGCCGGAGACTTTGTCTGTCAAAACATTATCTATATATGGCTGAAAGGAATTATCAATTTCTATTCCACGGTCTATAAGTAAAAAGTCAATATTCTTTACCTTTATAAACTGCATTTGATAGTCTGCTAAATCATCTTTTTTAAACTCTACTGTTTGCTCATTTAAAAACCGTGCGAAGGGACCCCGTTGATTAATTGTTTCTATTCGATTCCTTTCTAATTCAGTTAACCCTACTTCATTTATTTCATAGGGATTATTGAGTACAACTCTAAAATAACCGGTTTTATAAAGTGCTAAATGGTTAACAGCACCTCTGCCCCCGATTTGCGACCAGAATCCAACTGCATTTTGCCGATTTACAATAACCCCAAATATTGGATTGTGCTCCGGATTTTCATTTAAAACATCTATTATCCCATGTACATATTCCGCAGAAAAACGCTCATTTGCATCTGCCAGTCGAAGTGAATGGTTTCTGTCAAATACAATTACAGAAAGTATTATAAAAATTACGACAAAAATACGGGTGCTATGCCTGAGAAGTGGATTTTTGAAAAAAAGAAAATTATTTTTATCGACAGATACTAAAAAGACTAACAGCAAAATGTTTAGTAACATGACTGCGGGCATATAAAAAAATTGAATGGAATCCGGAATTACATTTACAAGTGACCAAAAAAGTAATCCGGTGAAAAAAAGAAAGGAATAGAAAACAATTATAAAGCCATGCTGAGCAGGAATGGAAAGGATTTTTTTAAAGGCACTTTTATTAAAAAACATAGTGACTGCCGGAACCAGATAAAGGATATACAATACAAATATGCAAAAGATTGCTCCGATTATAATTTTTAAAATTCGGGTGGGCTGTTCAATTAAACCCGTAAGTATTGTGTTAACATCAAAGCCCCCGGTAGCCTGTGTTTGGGCATTCAAATAATAAAAACCAACTAAGATTAAAAAAAGTATAAAAGGTGTAAATATTAAAATGGCGGTATTTTGACGTTTTTTTCTCAAAAAATAGAACAAACCCGTTAAAACCATTGCAGAGAAAACTGCCGGCATATTCGCAATGTTGATGATTGGCAGCATTAACAATGGAAGATAAATAAATCGACTGGAATTCAGCGCCAGTAATACAAACCAAAGAAAGAACAATGAAGTTGTTAAGGCTTTAATATTGAAACCCATTCCATAAACGAAAGCTTCAATTTGCGGAACAATAAAGGTTAGCGGAAAACCATGAGCGAAAATGAATAAGGGTGCAACAATCTGAAAAAACAAATGGCCTTTCAGTGTTCTAACTATTGCAATAAGACCTACTGCTAAGACTATTGCTAAAATACTGTGACTGTAAATATACATGGATTCCAAAGCGGGGATTCCAAAATAAACAATTCCGGGAACGGCTAACCAAAGTTCAAAATAATGATATGGAACAGTATTCATTTGCTCCTCAGGAAGCATGGGGTTCAGCAAGTTGGTGGTTGTTTCTATGCCCGGACTAATCAGGTTATTTACATATAAAGCGTAGTGCATGTAGTCACCATGCGGAAAATTATTCAAAGGTGTATTGTAAAACGATAATGCTTGCACAGTCCAGATAAACAAAACAACCAAAAACAAATATCCCGGTGTTTTGAAATCGGTATTGCCCAATTTATTTTTAGGCAGAAAGCTTTCAAAATTAATAGCCGGTTTTTTACTAAAGCCGTTTGTTTTTTGATAGACAGCAAGTAAAAAAAGGGGTATAAAAAGCAAGTGGATGGTATTTCCGCCGGTATAAAACACAGAAAGAACAAAAATCAGGGCTATCAGTCCGTATATAAGCTTTGAAAAACAGCTAAAAAAAGCATCTCTTTCAGGTTTTTTTTCATGAAAAATCATGAATAATGCATTTCCGGTGACGTATGTTACAAGAATGCTGATAAAAACAGCTATAAAAGAATAAAAATCTAAAAGTTCCATCAGCTAAAGGGTAATTTATTCTTTTTTTCTGATTATAAATCCCGGTCTGTCTTTCACCTCTTCATGAATTCTCCATATATATTCAGCAATAATGCCGAGGGAAAAGAGTATCATTCCGGAGAAGAAGGAAATCAGAATAAAGTTGGTTGTCCAGCCCGGAATTGAAAATCCAAGTAATCTCGAATCGGTAGTGAATTTTATGACTACTGATAAGACGATAAAAAGAAAAGAAATAAATATAGAGGAAACGCCCAAAAGAGTAATCATTTTTATAGGAAAAGAAGAGGAGGCCAAAATGGTGTCCATCGCGAGTTTGATTTTTTTTGAGGCAGTCCATCGTGACTTTTCGTTTACAGTTGGTCTTCTGTATGGAATAAAGACAGGGTCAAATCCCAATCTTAGAACTTCAATTATTGTTGAAGTGTTGATAGGTCTTATCTTGTTATTCAGTATGTCAATGATTTCCCTGTCAACCAAAAAGCCATCAGCACCTCCTTTAGGGAAGGAAACATCAGAAATAGCATTCATAATGTTGTAATAACTGTTTGAGAAAAAGTCTTTGATTACTCCATCTTTTCTGTATGCTCTAAACGGAATAACTACCTTTTCTCCGGACTCCCAAAGGCGGTACATTTTTACAACTATGTCTAATGGTAATTGTAAATCATCGGGAATACTTGTTGCGCAAGCTCCTTTTGAAATTGAGAATGCCGCTAATCTGGAATAGTGGCTTGTATAATTTCTGCTCAGCTTGTAGGCTCTGACTCTAGGGTCTTTTTTTTCTAAATCTAATCCAATTTTATAAGAATCATCCTTTGAACCATCATCCATAATAATGAATTCAAAAGGGATTGATTCTTTTTCCATTACATCAACAACTTTTGAATAAACATCATGTATTTTATCCGCACTATAGTATGATAAAAGAACCAAAGACAGCAATTTTTTATTTTCTTCCATGTTTAAAAACTATATTTAACATAATAAAATTTGATGTCATAGTGAATGGAATAACCAAATAAGCTAACATCCAATTGCTCAAAGGTATGGTCTTTTTAAAAATACTTAGCAGTAAAACTCCTAAAAGCATTGTAATGCCGTAAGCTATGTAATAGTAAAGAAAAGTCTTAAAGTTAAACTTTCTTTTAAAAACATAAGTTGAATTTAGGTAAAAAGAAAGAGAAATCATTGTAAGATACAAGGCTATATATGTTGGAATTAAAGGTGTTTTTAAAATTTCTAAAAAGAAAAAGCTTAAGAGTAAAGACAGAATGGTTACAAAAATCCCAACCTTAGAAAAGCCTGCAAATTTTTTCTTTATAAGGTCAAAGTTTTTAATTAAAATCATCCTGTGAAAGAATTTAATACTTCAGAAACTTTTAAAGCGTCCTTTTCACTCATTACCTGACTAATTGGAAGGGATAAAACTTCTTTATGAATGTTTTCGGTCAACGGCAGGTTAATGTCGTTAAATTCTTTATAAGCAATCTGTTTGTGCGGAGGTATGGGATAATGAATTAAAGTTTGAATATCATTTTCTGTCAGGTATTCCTGAAGCTTCTCTCTTTCTTTTGTACGAACTACAAATAAATGCCAAACGTGACTTTTACATTCTAAAATAGAATTACCTTCCTGTATGTTAGGCAGCTTCACTAATTGATTTTCAATTTTATTAGAATAAATATCAGCAATTCTTCTTCTGTCTTGATTTTCAGAATCTAAAAAGGAAAGTTTTATGGATAAAACAGCAGCATGAATTTCGTCTAACCTGCTGTTTAAACCTTTAAATTCGTTATAATATTTCTTTTGACTTCCATAATTTGCTACAGTTCTAACTACTTTAGCTAATTCTGAATCATTTGTTGTAACTGCTCCTGCATCACCAAGTGCCCCAAGATTTTTCCCGGGATAAAAACTAAAACCTGCTGCATCGCCTAATGCTCCTGTTTTTACACCTTCCCATTCAGCTCCTATTGCCTGAGCATTATCTTCTATAATTTTTAATTGATGTTTTTGTGCTAATGATTTTAAATCATTACTCCAGCAGACATTTCCGTATAAGTGAACTATTAAAATCCCTTTTGTTCGGTTAGTTATTTTTTCTTCAATTTTCGAAATATCAAGATTATAGGTATTTTCATCAGGTTCTACCAATATTGGTTTTAAATGATTGTCGGTTATTGCTAATATAGATGCTATATATGTGTTTGCCGGTACTATAATTTCATCTCCATCCTGCATCGCTCCCATTTCTTTATAGGCCTTTATAATTAATCTTAAAGCATCTAAACCGTTTCCTACACCGATAGCATGATTTGCACCTATGTATTCAGCCAATTGACTTTCAAATGTTTTTAATCTTTCTCCCAAAAGATACCAACCTGAGTCAAAGACCTCAGTAGTTGCTTTCAGAATTTCCTCTCTGTGGAGGCTATTTATCTTTTTTAAATCTAAAAACTTTATCATTTATCTATTTTTAACACGAACTGCCGGAACGCCAAAGTAAATACCGTTGTCCTCTACATTTTTTGTTAATAATGCATGTGCACCTATAATATTGTTGTTTCCAATTTTAATATTACTTACCATAGTAACACCCGGCCCAATATTGTTAAAATTCCCTATTACAGGACCTCTTACTTTATCTTTTTCATATCCTTTTTCTCCAAATGAACGATCACTGACACAATTAAATCCGGGGCTAATAAAATTATTAGTTCCGATTTGTGTGAAAGAAGAAACGCAAGCCTGTTGTAATACTCTGGATTTTTCACCTATTAAAACATTGTATTGGATAGATGTGTTAAATCCGATAACTACATCTCTTTCAAAAATGACGTTTTCTCGTATTATTGCATTATCGCCAATAATGTTATTTATGCCAATGTGAGCTCCTGAATATATAACACTGTTACAGCCCAAAATACTTCCACTTTCAATAATGGTTTCTTCGTTATATTCAATCATCCTTTTGTTTGATTGTACGCTCATTGGTTTTCTTCCGATAATACAATTATCCCAAATAAAAACATCATCGCCGATTTTTACATTCGGGTATATAGTAACATTATTCCCAATCGTTACGTTTTTTCCAAATTCAACGTTATTATTTATGTTTACGTTTTTCCCAAACTTAGTCATTCATTAATTCTTTAAACACACTGTAATCTCTAATATAGTCACTTTCTTCATATGCATGTGATGCTAAAACCAGGCAAATGGCACCGGAGGAAAAGCTTTTTTCGGCTGCCCATATGCCCGGAGGAATATGTAACCCGAAATAAGGCCGGCTTAAGCGTACTGTTCTTTTGTTAATGCCATCGTCTAACTCTACTTCAAAACTTCCGCTGGCAGCTACTAAAAACTGATGACATTCTTTATGCGCATGGGCACCTCTGTCCTTTCCTCCCGGAATATCATAGATGTAAAATATTCTTTTAATCTCAAAGGGAATGTGTATGTTGTTTTCTACCGGAGTTATATTTCCGGCTTCATTTTCGATCCGGTTCAATTCAATAACAGCACAATCATAAACATTTTTCTTTTTGTTGCTTAATTCGTTCATCTGTCCTGTTTTTTTGAGTCTGTAAACTGTTTAAAATCTCTTATGTAATCATCTTGATTGTAAAAAGTAGAGGATAAAACCAAGGCTACAGAGTTGGTGCTGAAATTTTCTATATGTCTCCAGTATCCGTTGGGAACATAAAGTCCGTAATAAGAGCGGTTCATTTGAAAAACTTGTTCAGATTGCCCGTCGTTTACAACTATGTCAAAACTTCCGGAAAGAGCAATAATCACTTCTTTTTGTTCTTTGAACGCATGCCCGCCTCTCTTTTGGCCTCCGGGAACATCATATATCCAGTAAGCTCTTTTAATTGTAAAAGGAAAATGAGTTATATTTTCCAAAAAAGTTAAATTGCCTCTCGGGTCTTTTATCGCCGGAAGTTCAATTAATGTAGCGCTTTTATCATTCATTCTATGTATAGTTTTAGCTGCCTGATACAACTGCAAATCTAAAGCAATTTAATAAATTGATGATATATTCCGCTTTATTCTTTTACAATTTTGATGAAACTAATAACAAATACCTAAACTTGATTTGTTAAACGCTTAAATATCTCTATTTTTGGCATTATAAAGCATTTAAGCAGTTTGCATATCAATTTAATTAACCTTACCCTTTGGAATGAAACTTTGTATTGCCGGGAAAAACAATATTGCTGTTGAAAGCCTTTACATAGCATTGGAATTTTTCAATAAAGAAGATATTGTAGTAATTTTAAATCAGGAAGACGATAAAAAGAATAAATGGCAAAAATCTCTTGGCTTTTTTGCAGAAAAAGAGGGTGTTAAGATTGTTGGTTTAGAGGATGTTTATCCGGTAAAAGATTTGATATTTCTTTCTCTTGAGTTTGATAAAATAATCGCGCCTTCAAAATTTGCAACCAATAAGATTTACAATTTGCATTTTTCCTTATTACCGGAATATAAGGGTTGCTATACTTCACTCTTGCCAATTTTGCATGGTAAAAACCAAACCGGAGTTACCTTTCATAATATAGATGCAGGTATAGACACCGGAGATATAATCTTTAGTGAAAAAATAGACATTAGCAGGGAGATGACTTGCCGGGACTTGTATTACAGTTATATTAAAACCGGAGTAGAACTAATTAGAAAACAGTTTAAAGCAATTATCTCCGGAGATTTTATCCCTAAAGTTCAGGACACAAATAACTCCACTTATTTCAGTCGTAAATCACTCAGTTTTGATCAAAAGGAAATAAAAGCCTTTCAAACAGCCTTTCAAATTAAAAATACAGTAAATGCCTTTGCTTTTAGAGAATATCAAATGCCGACATTCAAAGGAAAAGCTATTCGAAAAGTAAACATACTTCCTTCAAAATCTGTTGCCAAACCCGGAACCGTGCTGTCTGACGAAATGGAAGCTATTCGTATTGCAACTATAGATTTTGATGTAGATTTGGTGAGAGATTATTATGATGAGCTTATTTCAGCTGTAAAAAACAACGATACAACAAGCTTGGAAAGGGTGCTCCCTTTTATAGAGGATTTGAATGAAAGTGATAAAAATGCGTGGACACCTTTAATTATTGCTTGTTACAACGGCTCTTTAGAATCTGTTAAAATACTACTTGAAGCAGGTGCCGAACTTCACAAAACAAACCTCAATCTTACAACTCCTTTTATGTATGCCAAAGAAAATGCATTAAAGACGAAAAACCTGGAATTGATAAGATTTCTGATTGATAAAGGAAGTGATGTTTATGCAAAGGATATTTTTGGGAAAACAGTCATAGATTATCTGGATACAGATGAGCATGCTTTTCTGATAAATGAACTGAAAAAACCTACTCCTTATCAAAACACAAAGTAAAGCAGGTACCTTTCCCTTTTTCACTTTCAACTTCTATAGTGCCTCCGTGGTTAGTGACAATATTATAAACAGCCGTTAGTCCCAGTCCTGTACCCTTTAGTTTTTTGCTGTAAAAAGGGTCAAATAAGTGGGTGAGCTCATCCTGATCCATACCTATGCCATTATCGCTTATATCAATAAAAACATACCCTCCCTTTTCCTTACAACTGATTTTTAGTATACCTTTTTCATTTTCCATAGCTTCTATGGCATTGATGACTATATTTAGAAGGGCTATCTTTAATTTTTCTTTGTCTGCCAGTATCATTGCATCACAGGCTGTAAAGTCCTTCACTAATTTGATTTTGTTTAGAGTCAGTCGGTCCTCAGCAAATAAAAGCATTTCATCCAGCAATTCCTCTATCAAACATTTAGTGTATTTAAGCTCGGAAGGTTTAGATGAGTTCAGCAAATCAGTTATTAAATCCTGAATTCTGCGGCTATTACGCTCAATTAACCCAAAAAACATTTCCGTTTCCTCACTTTTGGGGACTTCAGATTTAAGCTGTTCAATGCTGAGCTCAATATTGGTAAGTGGGTTTCTGATTTCATGGGCAATAGTGCGTGCCAGTCTGCCGGTAAGAGATAAGTTTTCTGCTTGTCTGATTAGCTTTTCGGCAGTTTTTCTTTTACTGATATTATTTAGCAACATTTGAATATGGTCATCAGTATTTTGGTTTTCCTGAAGTTTCATACTGCAAAGTACAGTGAGTTTCTGCCCCTCATTCATTAACTCCATTTCTAACTGAGATGTATCTTTCCCTTTTTTACAGGCATTAAATTTTTCTTCAAAAAGAGGAATGTTAACAAAACGTTCTTTTATTTTCAGACCGGACATGTCATTGATTTTTTTACCAAAAAGCTCAGCTGAAGATGGGTTAAAATCAATAATTTCACCTTCAAGGTTCAGTATCAGTATAGGGTCTCCGGAGTTAAGAAAAACATCTCTGTATTTGGAGTGGCTTGATTTAATGGCTTCTATATGTATACTTCTCTCAATGGCATATCGCATGCTTCTTTCCAGCAAAGTTGCATTCAAGTTTGATTTTATTAAAAAATCTACCGCTCCCATTTCCATAGATTTTACGTCAATTTCTGCGTTACCCTTTCCGGTTAGCATTATCACCGGTAATCTGTCATCAACTTTTTTTATTTTTTCCAAAACTTCCAGTCCATTAACCGGACCCAATCGAAAATCCAGCAAACAAAGGTCATAATCAGACGTTTTAATTTTTTTTATCGCTTTATTAGGGTCAGGCTCCCAATCCAGCGAATATTGATAGGTTGTGATGTCATCTATATAACTTTTTGTAATAAAGAAATCATCTTCATCATCATCAATCAACAATAATCTTTTACTTTTCAATTTCGTCATATTCAATGTTATGAATTGTAAGGAGTGATCGAATAGCGCTAATATTTTTTTAACGCAATTCTGAAAATATATTTTTGTTTCATGTCATTCTAATTAATAAAACTTCTTAAAGGCAATTCCATTTTAACACTTATTCCGTATTTAATTCACTCATTTTTAAAGCTACATTAAAAAAAACAATTAACTAAATGGTTCTTTGGCTAAAAAAAATTAAATTTGCTCTTTATTTTTAAAATTAAAAACTTTTTATGAGCATTAATACTAAATTACTAAAAGAAATATGTGAATTGCCCGGTATACCCGGATATGAAAAAAAGATAAGAGATTTTGTAAAGAAAGAAGTTACAAAGCTTGTTGACGAAGTGTATACCGATAATATGGGTAATTTAATTGCACTAAAAAAAGGTAAGCAAAGTAAAAAAGTGATGATAGCGGCCCATATGGACGAAATCGGATTTATGGTGAAGCACATAGATGACAACGGATTTTTGAAATTTATGCCGGTGGGAGGATTTGATCCCAAGACACTTACAGCTCAGCGAGTAATCGTACATGGGAAAAAAGATTTAATAGGTGTTATGGGAAGTAAGCCTATACATGTTATGAGCCCCGAAGAAAGACAGAAGAATGCAAAAATCACAGATTACTTTATTGATTTAGGCCTTTCAAAGAAAGAAGTGGAAAAATATGTTGAAATTGGCACTCCGGTTACGCGTTTTAGTGATTTAATTGAAATGGGAAATTGCATTAACTCAAAGTCATTGGATAATCGAATTTCAGTTTTTATATTGATTGAAATGTTAAGGGAGTTAAAAAATCCCGAGTATGATGTTTACGGAGTATTTACCGTTCAGGAGGAAGTTGGACTAAGAGGCGCAACTGTAGCGGCACATAGCATAGAACCTGATTTCTCTTTTGGATTGGATACTACTATTGCTTATGATGTTCCGGGAGCAAAGCCGGATGAAAAAATCACAAGTCTGGGTGAGGGCACGGCTATTAAAATTATGGATACTTCAGCAATTAGTGATTATCGCATGGTGAATTATATGAAAGCTACCGCAAAAAAACATAAAATTAAATGGCAGGCTGAGATTTTGACAGGTGGAGGTACAGATACAGCTGCAATGCAAAGAATGGCTAAGCATGGTACAATAGCCGGTGCTGTTTCTATCCCGACCAGACATATTCATCAGCATATTGAAATGGCAGATAAAGATGATGTAAGAGCTTCAATTGATTTGTTGAAACATTGTGTTTCAGATCTGCATACTTTTGATTTTTCTGCATAATAAAATGCGATTTTTTTTCATTGCGTTAATGCATGTGGATTAATCTAAAATCACGAAATTGCCACTTCGTCACTTCTGATTAGCTTCGATGCATGCAAGTATAGAAAATATAGAAATCCACAAGGAATTCCTATATGCAATCTCTCTGAGCTATGCGTCTTGTGGTGAAAGGTATTTAAGAAAGTATAAAAAAGAGATTTGGACACTAATGTTCAGAAAAGATTAGTACTCTAAAACACAAATTTTCCTTTTTCAAACTTCCGTTTATTTAACCTTAACTAACTGATATAGAGACATATGAGCCTTTTCTTAAGGAAAATAGATTTTCTTTTTTCACCTTTAATAATAAACTATTGGCAAAGCAAATTTGAAACTGTATATTTTGTAAGGCGTAAGAACATACAACTATGAGGATGTAAATCTTTTGTTATACACGGTTTATAGGGTTGTCTCCGGAAAAGGCAACCCTATTTTTTTTATAAAATCTCTTAAGATCTCATTTACATAATATAATATTTTAGATAAATTACTCAATGACTATTAAAATATTTATACATTATTGTTATACTTGTCAAAATTTTTAATTTAAACCAACATTATGAACTTAAATGTAAAGTATCAGGAATCTTATTCCAGAGGAGAATTGTTGCTCAGAGCATTTTTTGGCTTCATTTACATTGCTATTCCACACTATTTTATATTATTTTTCTTAAATATTTGGAGTAGTATATTGACTTTTATTGCTTTTTGGGTAGTCTTATTTACCGGTCGTTATCCCCAAAGTTTTTTTGAGTTTCAGGTAAAAGTTATTCGATGGAGTTTGCGTGTGCAGGCTCGTCTAAGTCATCTTTCAGACGGATTTCCTCCTTTTGGCCTGGATGTAGAGGAAGAAGAAACCAAATTAGATGTTACCTATCCGGAAAGATTAAGTCGCGGGCATTTATTGGTAAGAGCCTTTTTTGGCGCGATCTATTGTGCATTTCCACATTATTTTGTACTGTTTTTCCGAAATATACTATCTGCAATTTTTTCATTTGTTGCCTTTTGGGTAGTTTTGTTTACGGGCAGATATCCACAGTCATTGCATGAATTTAATGTGGGCACCATTCGTTGGAGCATTCGTGTAAGCATGTATTTGGGCTTTTTAACAGATGAATATCCTCGTTTTTCAGGCAAACCTTAAAAATTAATATGATAGAAACTTCAAAGTATCATCCTATTCCACAGCCGGATGAAATTGATATCCGGGAAAAAGAAGATGCCATGGGCGCATATTTGATGATGTTTGCTTCAATTGGAGCCGGCTTACCATTGCCTTTCATCAATTTACTGGCAGCCGTTATCTATTATTATATCAATAAATCCAAGAGCCGTTTTGTACGATTTCATTCATTTCAGTCGGTTGTTTCACAAATGCCAATAACTATTTTGAATGGTATAGGGGTTGTTTGGTTCTTTAGAATTCTTTTCAATTCAAATATGTATTACACCGATTTCTTTAAAGGGTATATTCTCATGTTGATTACTGCCAATATTCTTTATTTTATCTTTAGTATAATTGCCGCAGTGAAAGCCAGAAAAGGTTATTTTTATTACTTTCTGTTTTTTGGCCGACTTTCATATCATCAGGTTTATAAAGTAAGACCCGATGATGAAGGTGGATTGCTGGAGAAGGTGAATGTACCACCAAAAATGTAAATAACTCAAATGAAGCTTTTTCGGGATTTTTTGATTTTAGTTATTGTATTTGCAGTTCTTTGGATTGCTTTTCTCTTTGTAAGTAAATCAGGTGTTTTAAGTCCTGATATACGCATTGAAATTTCTATGGAAAATGAAGAGAAGCTGGGAGATTTAGTAATGGATGCCTTTTTATCAAATGTAGATTTGACAGAAAATCGTTTAGCAGATTCTGCAGTTTATGTGATTCATCAACATTTAATGGAAGGACTTGAATATACTGACTTCAACTATCAGATTTATGTTGTAGAAAGTCCGCAAGTGAACGCATTTGCTACTTTGGGAGGAAATATTGTCATCTTCACGGGTCTTTTGGAATTTGCTGAAAGCCCGGAAGAGGTGGCATCCGTTCTTGCTCACGAAATGGGGCATGTTGAGCACCGGCATGTAATTTCCAAACTGATTAAAGAAATGGGCGTAACGGTATTGTTTTCAATTTTAGGAGGAGATTTGATTTTACTAAGTGAAGTGTCTCGAACAGCTACTTCTACTGTTTTTGACAGAAGAATGGAAAGGGAAGCAGATGAGTTTGCATTGGAGTTGTTGGAAAAATCCAATATCAACCCTAAGTCTCTCGCATCATTTTTTATGCGGGTGGAAAGAGAGTACGGTGGTTTCGACAAAAATATTGAGTTTTTAATGACTCATCCGCATAACCAATCCAGAATAAAAATGGCAGTGGAATATGAAACTAAAGAGGACTTTGAAGAAATGCCAATTGCCCTTGATTGGGATGAGGTTAGGTCATCTATAAAAAAGAATAAACAATAGGTTTCAAATGTTTTTTGATTTGAAAAAATCTAAAATATTCTTCCAGTTTTTTGTATAAAGTACAATTTGTTTTTTCAAACTTTCTGACATTTGGTCACGCTCATCGGTTTGTGCATGAAAATAAATTCCTTTCACCTTCAGGTTTTGACTTAGTTTCATGTCTACCAGAGAATCACCTATTACGTAGCATTCATCCAAATTCGGACTTTCTTTGAAATACTTTTTTAACATGCCAATGGCAGGCTTCCGGTTCGGGTGATTTTCAAAAGCAAAATGATTATCAATATGTATGCTGTCAAAACTCACATCAAATTGTTTCAATTTTTTTTCCAAAGTCGATTGAACTAACTCAAAAGTTTCAACAGGATAATCTTCAGAGCCCAGGCCATCCTGATTACTGACTAAGACCAATTTATACTTTAGTTCACTTTGAAGATAGTGCAAGGTTTCTCCAACATTAGGAAATAAATCTACATCCTCTGCCGAACGCAACCTGAAATCATCTTTATTTTCTGAAATTATAGTCCCGTCACGATCTAAAAAGATGATTTTTTGCTTAAGTGACTGACGTTTAACAGAGGCCATCAGATAGATTCAAGTTGATAGTCACCATAATCAGAAAGTAATTTATTTAAATCGTTTACTTGCGGCTTTTCCATAGAAGATATTGTTACTTTTGGGGGTGAAAGCTGAACCATTGTTTCATTTTCTCCATAATGTTCAGATAATATAGCATGTACCCTTTTTACACAGTTATTACAATGCAAACCTACTGCTTTAAATTCAAATTTTTTCATATTTTTCATATTTAGTCAAGTGCCTCTGTGCCGGTATTCGGATGTGGCCTGCCATAGGGGACACCTCTTTGGATAGCGTCTCTTTCTTCTTCAATTCGCTCCAGCTCTTCCTGTGAAAGCTCTTTAGTTGAAATACCCCTCAAGTCAGGTTGACCTGCATTTACCCAGGCAGTATACCAAAGGTCTCCAATACTTTTTATTGTTTTTCTCATTTGTCTTTCTACCATTCCGTTTAATGCTTCATGATAAGCTTTTGAATATTCTTCAGAGTAAACCCTCACGGTTGTTTGCCCTCTTGTTTCAAAGCTGAATTTTCTATGCTCGGGAAATGATTTATCTAACTCTCTTTCAATCGTGAGTACGGAGTCAACTTTTAGATGCGTATCCAGAATTATATCCCAAAAGTATTGAGAAACATCTTCTATGTATTCAGCCCTTCCAACAAAGTAATTGTAGGTGTCACCAAAGAGTTCCGGCAATCGGGATTCCCAAAAACCATGAATACCTCTTTGATTGGTCAACTGACCGTTATAATTCAGTGTAGTGTGTAAGGGAACATGAGCATCTCCTATATAATGACTAAAATCAGTTCCTATTCTTAAAATTCTTTCTTCATCTTTATCCCTGAAAGCAGAGGTCAACCACCCCATAACTCTTTCCATATGCCAGGGAATGGTGCCGTATTTTAAGATGGTGTCTATGGAAAATTTTTCAACAGCATCATCCCAATCTCTGGGCAATTCATCAAAAGGATATTCACCATAATAATCAATGTCTATATAATGCCGGGGCGCTTCATCAGGGACGGCATATCGTCTTTTATCCGGGTTAATGGAATTTTCAGTTACGTATTCCAAATGCGGTTTAAAAAACACTAACATTTCGGGAGGCAATGTAAAAACAGCTAATCGACTAACGCGTTTATGTGCCCAAAAGCCCCAGCCGGAAACATCTTTTACTATTAACAGGCTACAGCAAATAAAACTAATAATGAATATCAGTCCCTTTATTTTCTTTTGTACTATCATTTTTTTCTGTATTTTCTATATTTTCAGTTTCGGTAACACCACCGGAAACAATAAATTTCATAGTATCTGTCGGGCTCATGTTCAGCGGTTTTACATTATCTTTATGAACTACATAAAAGTTGCCCGAAAAATTATAAGAGTGGGGTAAGTAAACACCAACCATTTCCGGATAGCCCACTTTTGCCATATTCTCCTGTGTCAAAAAACCCATTCTCCAGATTTTATTTTCTTCATTTAACTTCACCATTACCGGTTTATCAAACTTCTTTTTATCACTAACGAAAGCTGCTAATAAATCTTTTATGGAGGTGTAAATTAGCTTTACCAAAGGAGTTCTCCCTAATATCACTTCCAATTGATTGAAAAGAGTATTGAAAAGAAAATTTGAGCTAATGTAGCCGATTAAGGTTATAAATGCCAGCAGAATTAATATTCCAAGACCTCTTAGTCTAACATTGAAAATTGCTTCCAGCATATTGTTCGAAACATTGTCCAGAAAGTTAAATAGAGCTACTACAACATAGAGTGTTATTATCAGCGGTGCCAATAACAAAAGCCCCTGAAGTAAATAAGAAAGTGTTTTTCTTAACAGATATTTAGTTTCTTCGTCCATTTTTGATGTTAAAATTACAATACAGGAAGCGAATTTTATTAATTTCGATAGAATTTTAATAGACGTTAACAAAACTATAATGCCTCACTTACAATTAAGTTGTATATGTTTTTTTGTGATTATGCTTTTTTCTTACAATAGCTATGCTGAAAAACCGGATATCACAGAACTGCCCGGAGACGGTATTGGTGCGTCCTATCATTACGGTAAAATTTTGAAACATAGAGAGTACTTCCGACCTGAAGTTAAAGGCCCTACAAATTTAGTTTCCTTTAATTATGAAAAACAAACTGACGGAAGTTTCTTTTGGCATGAATATTTAAATTATCCCCGCTTAGGCATTTCCTTAATAGCCGGTGATTTTGGGGACAGAGAAGTTTTTGGCAGGATATACGGATTCAGTGGGAACGTCTCCTTTTGTATGCTCAGACGTTCGTTTGTTGATATATATTTTACATTATCCACCGGTTTAGCATTTATAGACAGACAATATCATCCGGTAGATAACTTTGATAATAATGTAATTGGTTCAAAATTAAATAATTATACTGCATTTAGCTTTTCTGCAAATTGGCGGTTAATCAACCAATGGCGATTAATAAGCGGTGTATCATATCATCATTTTTCAAATGGTAATTATCAAAAAGCAAATCTTGGTATTAATGTCCCGGTAGTTTTTGCAGGTTTACAATATGAGTTTCAAGAAGTTCAAACTGAACAAAGTCCTTTAACAGAAACATTTAATGCGTTTAACTTTTTTGTGAGAGCAGGATTTGGTATGCACGAAGGTGGACTTCCCGGAGGACCTAAATATCCGGTATATACAACGTCACTGGCCGGTGGCTACTCCTTTTCTCCTGTGAGCCGATTGTTTGTAGGGGTAGATGCAACTTACGATATAGCCAAAAGAGAATTTTTGATAATGCAGGAAATTGAAAGCGGTAATGAGGCTGTTTTAAACTCAATTTTTGGGAGTGTTATCATTGGAAATGAACTGCTATTGGGTAAGCTGGGTATTTATAAGAGTTTGGGTTTTTATGTTTTAAAATCTGATGAATTTACAAATAAGATTTTCACAAAAATTGGACTGCAATACTATCCATTTGTTGATGTAAATATACCGGCTAAAGGATTTTTTATCGGAACCTACCTCAAGTCTCATCAGGCTGTAGCTGATTTTGTAGAGTTTGGTGCCGGTTGGCAATTTTAATTTTGACATGGAAAGCTTTTTAAACATATCGGAGTCTTTATATAATTGGCTGACTGCATTGGCAAGCATATTGTATTTGATTACCATATTTTTCATGATTGTTTTAATCATTCTTGAAAACAGACTGCCGGTTAAGACTATCTCATGGATATTGGTTTTACTTTTATTACCGGTGCTGGGTATAATTTTATATTTATTTTTTGGAATTGATTATAGAAAGCGAAAACTCTTTTCAAGAAAGGAATTAAAAGATTTACGACGTTTAGAAAGGTTTAGCCGGGTACAGTTAAAGTATTTTCCTGATGACAGCTTTTTTGATGATCCGGATGTGCTGGCTAAAAAAAATATTATGACTTTATTGCTGAATAACAACAAGGCATTACTGTCAAAACATAATCATGTAGAAATTTTGAATAATGGCAAGCCTACATTTGAATCTATAATAGAAAGCATGGAAAATGCGCGGGAACATATACATCTGGAATACTACATTTATAGTGACGATAAAGTAGGTAATCGAATCAAAGAGGTTTTAATCAGAAAAGTGTTGAAAGGTGTACAGGTAAGGTTTATCTATGATGCCGTTGGAAGCTGGGGGTTGAGCCGTAAATTCATCAGAGACTTACGTAAAGCAGGGGTAGAGGTTTATCCGTTTCATCCGGTTAAATTTCCATTATTGGCAAGTAAAATTAATTATAGAAATCACCGTAAGATTGTGGTGGTAGATGGTAAGGTCGGATATGTAGGAGGGGTAAATATAGCAGATCGATATGCTGAAGGGCATCCTAAAATAGGGTTTTGGAGAGATACGCATTTGAAACTTCAAGGTGATGCTGTGCACAGTTTGCAAGCAGTCTTTTTAACAGATTGGTTTTTTTCCAGTAAAAAAATAGTGCAGGGAAACATCTACTTCCCGAAACATGAAATTGCAGAAAATCATTTGGTGCAAATAGCGGCAAGTGGCCCGGATTCTGACTGGGCAAGTATTATGCAGGCATATTTTACGGCAATTGCAACTGCAAAAGATCATGTTTACATATCCACGCCTTATTTTATTCCTAATGAAAGCATAGTTACAGCCTTAAAGTCTGCTGCAATGAGTGGCGTTGATGTTCGTATAATTTTACCTTCCCGTTCAGATGTGGGTATCTATCTATGGAGCTCTCACTCTTATGTAGAAAAGCTCCTGGAGTCAGGAGTGAAAGTTTATTTTTATGAAAAAGGCCTGAATCATGGAAAAGTAATGATGGTGGATAGTGTTTTTTCAACAGTGGGAACAGCCAATATGGATGTGAGAAGTTTTGATCAGAATTTTGAAATTAATGCCCTTATTTACGACAAGGAAATAACCAAAAAGCTGGAAGCAGACTTTCACGAGGATTTAAATGATAGTAAGTATATTTCACTGAGTGAATTCAAAAAAAGACCGGCAATCAGAAAAGTTAAAGAATCTTTTTCCCGTATTTTAAGCCCGTTACTTTAAAACCTCATTTTGCTTATTGATGGTTTTTTCAACCAATATGACAGTTTGTTGGGCGGAGGTTTTTGTTTCTATCACACCCACTTTTGCTTTTCCATCACTAAATGGCCCGGCATAACCATATTGAGCTTCGATGACCCATTCACCTAAAGGGTTTATATAGCCCCAACGACTATTTTTGTTTTCAACAGCCGCAAGACCTTCCTGAAAATCTCCGGCATTATGAAAAGTTGGTTCAATGACCCAATTCCCGTTTTTATCAATATATCCCCAATCCAAACCTTTTGATGCCGCGGCCAAACCTTCACTGAATGTACCGGCGTTTTCAAAAATAAAAGGAATTTTATTTTGGCCTTTTTTATCAATAAAGCCATATTTGCCGGAAATGCTCCTTACCAATGCCAAATTTTCTGAAAATGGATAGGCTTCTGTAAATAATACAGGCGTTATGAGTTCTCCCTGCCGGTTGATAAATCCGTAACGGCAATCTATATCGTCTGCACAATTTCCTTGCCCGACGAGGGCGAGCCCTTCATTAAATGACTCTACCTCTGAAAATTCAAAACCGGTTAAAAATACACCATCCAAATCAATAAAAGCATATAAACAATCATCTTCACAAGGACTTTTTGCAACGGCAGCAAAACCTTCTGAAAAAGGTAACACATCTTCAAACTTAGGTTTGATGACCCATTTGTCGTTAATTGTATCTCTGAAACCCATTAGGTCTGAATCATCATCAAAGTCAGGGACAGGAATATTTGAGGCTTTCTCAATGCGACGGTTTAGTTTTTCCATAAAAGGAAAGCCGGGATACTGATTCCGGAAACTGACAATTTTTTCTAAGTCAAAAGTATAAGTAGAGACTTCAAATAATTCTAACCAGGCAGTGTCTCTGTTTCTGTTATCCGGATAACGTTCTAAAAAGCCGGCTAATTCAGATTTGCTTCCTCCTGCAGTAGTTTTAACGTATATGCTGTCTTCAGCTAAGGGTGCAAATCGATTCTCAGGATATTGAGTTAAAAACTGCTCAAAAGATTCCAAACTGCCACTTTGAGTAACTTCCCGGAAAGTAAATTTTTCATAATATTTTTGTGCTTCTTCAACATGTGGACTTTCAGGATATCGTTGTAAAAAATCTTTCATATTAGCTGAATTTCCGTTTTCAAGATACGTTTGAAAAAGCAGGTATTGATAGCTGGCAATTGCTTCAGCACTTTGTTCTGCATCGGGGTAGTTTTCTAAAAAACTCCTGAAGCTTTCCAGGCTGTATCTGCTTCTGGCTTCCGAATATGCTAATTGATTTCTTTTTCTGAAAGCAGATTCTTTTAAATGAGTGTCACTAAAATTTTCTAAATATACATTCCAAGCCCTAAGATTATTGATTGAGTCTGTAATTAAATAGGCACTTTGATGTATTTCTTTTTTTAACTTATTAATAAGGGTTTTAGTGAGGCCTATACGCTCATTTTTTTCCTTTGGATTTTGAGCAAGAACTTCAAGAGTTATGTCCAGATAGTAATTGGCTGAATCTAAATACACTAAATCCCCGGCTTCGAGATAAAAATACCAGGCACGGGCATAATTTGAAATAGCATGATAAGGATCTCTGTCCAATTTTTTGTCAGTTCGCTCCAACGCTTTTTCATATGAGCCTTTCCACACCAACTGTAAACTTTTACTACTGTTACAAGAGTTTAAAAAAAGTAAAATAACTAAAGTAAATAGTCCGGATTTACAGATGGCAGCAAAGAGGTTTAACCATTTTATTTTCATTTACGATTAATCTTATTCAGTGAAGATTCGATATCATCAATTTCATAACCTTTTTGATAAAGGTATTTCTTAGTTTTTATTATACGAATATAGGAATCTTCATCCTTCAAAGATGCATACTTTGCTTTAGCAAGACTTTCCAATGTTTTTTTATAGGCTTTTTCGGGGATAGATTTCAGAGCTTTGTTTATATCGGATTCGTCAATGTTTTTCTGTTTTAAAAAATGAATAATTTTCATTTTTCCCCAGTTGTTTTGGTTGTGCTTTCCTCTTACAACAGCATCTGCATAGCGGCTGTCATTCACAAATTTTTCCTGAATAAGGCTTTTTAAGACAGTATTTATATCTTTTTCTGCCAAGCCGTATTCATTTAGTTTTTGAATAACATCTGATTGACACCTTTCTTGCCAGGCACAATATTTTTGTATTTTATTTAGCGCTTCCTGAACAGAAATGCTTCCGGGTTTTTTATAGCTTCGCATAATTTTAACGGTTAAAGTTATTCTTAGTTTGAAAAATAAACAAGCTATATATTTATTATTTGCTGCAAATTCTATTTCAGGCTTTGCTCAGGGGATTAGCATGATTGCTATTCCGTGGTATTTTGCGAACATGCTTGGAATGGCTTCTTTGTTTGGCTATATCTACCTGGGGGCAACTTTTGTTTCCCTTTTTTGGGGCTTGTATGCCGGCTCGCTTATTGATAAATTTAACCGGAAAAATATATTTTTAATCAACTCCATCGTGGGCTTTATAGTCCTTTCCACGGTTTCGATTATAGGTCATAGCAGCATAGACGGTTTGCATTATCTGTATGCAGCAATGGTTTTTGTAATTACTTTTTTTATTTTTAACATTCACTATCCCAACCTATATGCCTTTGCACAGGAAATATCAGCTCCTAAAGATTACGGTAAAGTAACTTCTTATATTGAAGTACAAGGTCAGATAACTACAGCAATGGCCGGAGCAGGGGCAGCTATATTACTTACCGGAACCAGTCAGGGCACCATGCGCTTTTTTGGATTTGAAATACCGGTAAATTTTGAGATAACTGCCTGGAGTCTCCAACAAATTTTTACAGTTAATGCATCAGCTTATTTGTTGGCTATATTTATCATATCTTTTATTCGCTATGAGTCTGTAAGTAAAAGAATACCTGACCTTAGCCCGGTTTTGAAGCGGATAGTCTCCGGAGTGACTTATCTGAAAGATAATGTGTATGTTTTGATTTTTGGATTGGCTTCTTACACGATTTTCATTACCATACTTTTGAATATTTTTTACCTGATGCCCATTTACATAAGAAATCACTTGCATGCTGACGCAGATGTATATGCTTCTTTTGAAATTTTTACAGCATTGGGCTCCGTAATCGCCGGGTTGGCAATTACAAAGATTTTCAGGCGCACTACAACTGTAAGGGC
This sequence comes from Chitinophagaceae bacterium, assembly GCA_007695095.1. Classification (NCBI taxonomy): domain Bacteria; kingdom Pseudomonadati; phylum Bacteroidota; class Chitinophagia; order Chitinophagales; family Chitinophagaceae; species Chitinophagaceae bacterium. The sequence continues at coordinate 97,221 of REEL01000118.1, forward strand.
TATAATTATGATGTGTGGCATGACTGTCTTAATTTATACTATCTGGATTTTCAATGTTAACATTACCTTATTTTTTATTTTAACAGCTTTGTTGGGTTTAAGTAATGCCGGCACACGAGTTATGCGCATGACCTACCTGTTTAACAATGTCCCAAATGATTTAATAGGAAGAGTAGGTAGTGTGTTCAACGTATTTAGTGTATTTATGCGGATGATTTTTTTGTTTTTTCTTTCTTCAGTATTTTTTCAGGAGAGCAACAATATAGTTTACGCTATAGCCCTATTTGCCGCTTTTGTTTTTATTGGTATGTCCACTTTGATATTTTTTAGAAAAAATCTGGAACTGATTACTATAAAAAACAAGAACAAAATTGAAGTTTAGCTTTTTCATAATCGTGAAAGTGAGTAGGATTTTGTATTTTTGCAAAACATTACAATTCGTTAATTTTAAACAAAGTACACTATGGTTTTCGATTTAGATATGATAAAGGACCTTTATCAGAAAATGCCGGAGGCAATTAAAAAAGCAAAGTCTGTTTTAGGCAGACCAATGACATTAACCGAGAAGATTTTATACAGTCACTTATATAATGAAGATAATTTAAGAGCCTTTGAAAAGGGGAAAGATTATGTAGATTTTAAGCCGGATAGAGTAGCCATGCAGGATGCAACAGCCCAAATGGCTTTATTGCAGTTTATGCTTGCCGGAAAGGATAAAGTTGAAGTGCCGTCTACGGTTCATTGCGACCACCTTATACAGGCAGAAATAGATGGGAAAACGGATTTAAAAAATTCCCTGACTAACAATAAAGAGGTCTTTGATTTTTTATCCTCAGTATCTAATAAATACGGTATTGGTTTCTGGAAACCGGGAGCCGGAATTATTCATCAGGTTGTTTTGGAAAACTATGCTTTCCCGGGCGGAATGATGATTGGCACTGACAGTCATACACCCAATGCAGGTGGATTAGGAATGGTAGCTATAGGAGTTGGTGGAGCTGATGCAGTAGATGTAATGGCAGGTATGCCATGGGAATTAAAAATGCCACGCTTAATCGGTGTTAAGCTGACCGGCAAGTTAAGTGGATGGGCATCTGCTAAAGATGTTATTTTAAAAGTAGCCGGAATCCTTACTGTTAAAGGGGGGACCGGATGTATACTTGAGTATTTTGGAGATGGAGCAGATAGTATTTCATGTACCGGTAAAGGAACCATTTGTAATATGGGTGCAGAAATTGGAGCAACCACATCCTTATTTAATTTTGATGATAAGATGAAAGCCTATCTTCAAATGACAGAGCGGAAAGAAATTGGAGATTTAGCAGAAAATATACGGGAGCATTTGCGCTCAGATGAAGAGGTGATGGCTGCTCCGGAAAAATATTACGATCAGGTAGTTGAGATTGATTTATCAACTTTAGAGCCTCATGTTAACGGCCCCTATACGCCGGATTTAGCATGGCCTTTGTCTGAATTTAAAAAAGCAGTTAGCGAAAAAGGCTGGCCTGTTGAGCTGGATGTTGCCTTAATAGGATCTTGTACAAATTCATCTTATGAGGATTTAACACGTTCTGCGCATGTAGCCAAAAATGCAATTAAAAAGGGACTAAAAGCAAAGTCTGAATTCACCATTACACCAGGCTCTGAACAAGTTCGGTTTACCGCAGAAAGAGATGGTTTACTGAATGTTTTCGATGACCTTGGAGGTGTGGTATTGGCAAATGCTTGCGGACCATGTATCGGTCAGTGGGCAAGACATTCTGACGATCCGGAAAGAAAAAATTCAATTATAACTTCTTTTAACAGAAACTTTGCGAAAAGAAATGACGGAAATCCCAATACCCATGCTTTTGTGGCTTCTCCTGAGGTTGTAACTGCTTTTGCATTGGCCGGCAGATTGGATTTTAACCCTATGACAGACACCCTTACCGGAAAAGATGGCGTGGAGTTCAGGCTGGAAGAACCGGTTGGCATAGAATTACCTCCAAAAGGTTTTACTGTTGAAGATAACGGATATCAAAAACCTGCTGAAGATGGAAGTAAAGTAAGTGTAGTTATCAAAGAGGATTCGAAAAGACTTCAGGCGCTTGAGGGTTTCAAGCCCTGGGAAGGCACAGACTTGAAAGGTATGAATGTGTTATTAAAAGCTTTAGGGAAATGTACTACGGATCATATTTCAATGGCAGGTCCGTGGTTACGCTATCGTGGTCACTTAGACAATATTTCAAATAATATGTTTATAGGTGCAATTAATGCATTTAATGAAAAGTCTAATCACGTAAAAAATCAGGAAACCGGAGAATATGATGAGGTTCCCAATGTAGCCAGATATTACAAAGCAAAAGGAAATTATTCAGTAGTTTTTGGAGATGAAAACTATGGAGAAGGTTCGTCAAGAGAGCATGCAGCAATGGAGCCGCGTCACTTAAATGTACGTGCCATTATTGTAAAGTCTTTTGCCCGTATCCATGAAACCAATCTTAAAAAACAGGGTATGCTTGGGTTGACATTTGAAAATTCTGATGATTATGATAAGGTGCAGGAAGATGACAGAGTCGACATCTTAGGTCTTACAGATTTTAGACCCAATAAGCCTTTACAGGTAGTTTTAAACCACAAAGATGGTTCTACAGATACTTTTAACGTATTGCATACTTATAATGAAAGTCAGATTGAATGGTTTAAGGCCGGAAGCGCTTTGAATCTCATTCGTATATTAAACAAGCAATAAACGATAAGTTTATAGAAATTGAAAAGGTCGCAAAAAATTTATTGCGACCTTTTTGTTAAATAAATGGAGCAGTAGCAGCCTTGCACCATAACATCATTTCTCTTTCTTGGGTCTTTATCCTTTCAACCGGATACACCAACTAAAAACCGGATTCAAAAAGGTTATTTTTTACTTTCTATGCAATTTCATTAAAAAAAATTAAGTTTGTTCTTAATAAAGATTTAAATTAATCCAATAGCTCCCTATAATGTTTGGCAGTAATACTTATTTTTCTTACATTTTCTTTAGCATATTCTTTTTTGCAATCCTGAGTTTCAATTCTTTTGATGTAAAGGCTCAGGTATCGCCGAAAGATTCTGTTGTTTCGGTTTCGTTGGTGCAGCTTGGCTATACTTATCAAATTCCATTTGCTGACATGAGTGACCGATTTGGCAACAATTCAGCTATTGGAGCCGGCTTTACTTATAAGTTCAGAAATAATATTACTTTGGGAATATTCGGTCGATTCAGGTTAGGCGGAGCTGTGAACGAGGAAGGAGTGATTGATGAATTGCTTACAGAAGACGGTTGGTTGATTGGTAGAGACGGTTTATATGTTGACTACAGGCTTGGTCAAAGAGGCTGGACAACAAGCATATCTCTCGGCAAAGTTATTCCTGCCTTCGGGCCTAATGATAATTCCGGAATTTGGCTGAAAGCAGGTGCCGGCTTTTTATCTCATAAGATTTATATAGATTTGGAAGACGATGAATACCCGCCACTCATGGGCGAATATGTTAAAGGCTATGACAGGCTTTCGGCAGGTCCGGCATTAAGCCAGTTTATAGGGTATATCTTTCTGGGAAGCGACAGATTAGTGAATTTTTATGCCGGAGTTGAATTAAAACAAGCCTGGACATACAATCTGAGAAAGTGGAACTTTGATACTAATTCTCAGGAAACAGACAGGCGATTTGATATGCTTCTTGGAATTAAAGCAGGTTGGTTTTTGCCTATATATCCCAGACGTGCGGATTCTTTTGATTTCTATTTTTAATATGCTGTTAATATCATGATTTCAGCAATTCTATATGCTCTTTTTCTTCGTTTATATTATTCTTTTGCCCAGATTTATGCTTTTTTTAACCCAAAAGGAAAAGAATGGATACAAGGGCGTAAGAGAATAAATGAGGATTTAAAATCCCTGAGTAAAGAAAATAAACCAATTATATGGCTTCATGCTTCGTCTTTGGGAGAGTATGAACAGGGGCTGCCGGTTGCCGAAACCTTGAAAAGAAAATTTTCAGGACACAGGATTTTATGGACTTTCTATTCGCCTTCAGCATACACAGTTGTGAAATCTAAAGATAAAGACGATTATATTGCTTACCTTCCTTTTGATTTTAAAAAAAATATTGAATCATTTCTGGATATCGTAAAGCCAAAAGCTGTAGTTTTTATTAAGTATGATTTTTGGCATAATACGATTGGTTCGATAAAAAAGAGGAATATTTCTTTAGTGCTGGCAGGTGCTGCTTTCAGAGAAAATCAAGTGTTTTTTAAGGGTTATGGAGTTTTTTTTAGAAAGATGCTTCACTCCTTTGATATGATTTTTGTGCAAGATGAGAATTCTAAAAACCTTTTGAATAAAATAGGAGTTAATCAGGTAGAAATTACCGGAGACCCCAGGGCAGAAAGAGTTTTAGAAATAAAAAATAAGAATGAAAGAAATTTACAAATCGAATCTTTTAAAGGGGAAAAAGTACTTTTAGTTGCCGGCAGCACATGGGAAGAAGATGAAAAGCTTTTAAAAAGCTGTTTGCCCGCATTTATTGAAAAATTTGACATGAAAATTCTAATTGCACCCCATGAAATTAGTAATAAAAGAATCGCTTCTGTAATGCAATTATTTAAAGAGTTTAAGCCGGTATTGTATTCAGAGGCACAAAAAGAAACATCAAATTTGATGATTATGGATAAAATGGGTCTTTTGTCCCGCACTTATAAATATGCATCTTTTGCTTATGTAGGAGGAGGTTTTGGTAAAGGTATTCACAATATTTTAGAAGCAGCTGTTTATGGTATTCCTGTATTTTTCGGGCCAAATACCGATAAATTTATTGAAGCCCGGGAATTGACTACAATGAAAAGTGCTTATATAGTAGAAGATAAAAACGAATTTATCAGACTCATAAACTTGCAGGAAGAAAATGACTCTATAAAAACAGCTATTTTAGAAAATAACGCAAATTACTTTTTGAATAAAAGCAATACCTCGGAAGCAGTTTGCAAATACCTTAATAAAAAATTAGCTCATGAATGAACAACTTTTTTTTGCTGAATATTCCGGAAGTAAGCATATAGAGCTAGATGAACAAGATTCACGCCATTGTTATAAAGTATTGCGTAAAAAAGCCGGTGATACCATTCAGATTACAGATGGAAAAGGGAATGCAATAAGAGGTGTCTTGCTTGAAACAACTCCCCGCAGATGTGTAGCAGAGGTGCGGGAAATTGTAGAAATGCCTTTGCCTGCGTATACATTAAGTATAGGGGTGGGCATGCCTTCGCACCCTCAGCGATTGGAATGGATGTTGGAAAAATTAACGGAATTAAATGTAACAAACATTTTTTTACTAAAAACCGAAAGGGTACAGCCGTTGCATTATAAGCAAGAAAGGTTAAATAAAATAATCATTTCAGCCATGAAACAAAGCTTACAGTTCTATATGCCGGCTTTAGAAATAGAAAAACCCCTTAGTGCTTTTACAGATTTTTTTCATACATTTAAAGAAGATGAGCGACAAGGTTTATCAGGTAGTTGTGATAAGGCAGCCCCTGCTTTAAAAACAGTTTTTGAAAAGAATAAAAAAAATTACTTTGCTCTGATAGGTCCGGAAGGAGATTTTACTGAATCAGAAGAAAGGCATATATCATCTTCAGGATTTTACCCAATAAGCCTAAGCAATAATCGTTTAAGAACGGAAACTGCTGCAATTTCAATTGTTAACGGGATCCATTTACAGCAATAAATTTACAAGATGCTAAAATTAATTTTTGTTTTTTTAATGGTTTTTTCATTGGTTGTTAACCCCCTTTTGGTCAAAGCCGAGTCGGAAGCAACCTCAGTAAAAATAGGATTACTAAAATATAGAGGCGGTGACTGGTATTCAAACCCAACTGCCCTTCCGAATCTGATAGAATTTGCGAACAGAAATCTCCGTATGAATATAGACCCCGATCCGGCAACAGTAGATGTTGGCAGTCCGGAAATTTTTAATTATCCCTTTTTGTACATGACCGGGCATGGAAATATAGTGTTAAACAGGCAGGAAGCTGAAAATTTAAGAAACTATTTGCTTGCCGGGGGCTTTTTACACATAGATGACAACTATGGAATGGATCCTTTTGTGCGACCGGCTCTTGGTATGGTCTTCCCAAATAAGGAATTGGTTGAATTGCCTTTTAATCACAAGATTTATCATCAAACCTATACTTTTGAAGACGGCCTTCCAAAGATTCATGAGCATGACGGCAAACCACCTCAGGGATTTGGCCTTTTTCATGAGGGCAGAATGTTGGTATTTTACACCTATGAAAGTGATTTAGGTAACGGATGGGAAGATCAAATGGTGCATAATAATCCCGAAGAAATTCGCCAAAAAGCCCTTAGAATGGGGGCGAATATACTTGAATATATTTTTACCGAATAAAAAAGGTTTATGTGGTATATACAGAATTGAAAAGTACGTAGTCTGTCGTTAAATCTGATCCCCAGCCAATAGCTTCTCCCTCACCATAATCCATTTCTAAACGTACATTAATATGTGCTTCGCGAAGTAGTTTTTTCATATAATTTCGGTCAAACTCTAAAGGTTTTCCTCTTTCCAGCACTTTTACCAAACTACCACCGCCACCTAAATAGAGGTCTGCTCTTTTATAATTAAATTGTATTCCGGCATTACCACATGCACAAATAATTCGTCCCCAGTTTGGGTCACGACCAAACATAGCAGCCTTTACAAGTGTGGAATCGGCAATAGCTTTCACTAATTTACGGGCATTGTCTTTGTTTTTTGCTCCACTAACTTTGTATTCTATAAATTTTGAAGAGCCCTCACCATCTGAAACAATCAATTTTGCTAGGTGAATCATCATTTCATTAAGTTTTTTCTCAAAGATTTTAAATTCTTGAGATTCCGGATCTTCAATTTTTTTGTTTTTTGCTAATCCGTTTGCCATCACTATCACCATATCATTAGTAGAGGTATCTCCATCTACAGTTATCATGTTGAAAGAATTCTTTACTGAAGCTGAAACAGCTTTACTTAAAAGTTCTTTATCAATATTTACATCAGATACAATAAATGCCAACATAGTGGCCATATTCGGGTGTATCATCCCTGAACCTTTGGCAATGCCGGCTATATTTACAGTGATATTATCCAGTTTAAAATCCAGAAAACCTTCTTTTGCAAAAGTATCCGTTGTTAAAATAGCATTAGCAGCAAAAGAACCGGCTTTAGATTCATTTGATAGTTTCGGAATAATCTCTTTTATTCCTCCGGTAATATCTTCTGTAGGGAAAGGCTCTCCAATAAGTCCTGTAGAGGCCACTATAACCATTTCCTTTTTTATGCCCAAAGCTTCAGCAGTAACTAATGCCATTGCCTCAGCGCCTTCTTTACCCTGTCTGCCGGTACATGCATTAGCATTGCCTGCATTACAAACAATTACCTGAGCCCTTTTATCTTTTAAATGACTTATTGAAAGTTTTACGGGTTCTGCCTGTACTTTGTTTAGTGTGAAAGTTCCAACAGCATTGCATGGAACATCAGAATAGATAATTGCCAAATCTCTTCTCATAGATTTTACCCCGCTATGGGCTCCCCAACACTTGATTCCTCTTACATTTGTTAAATTCTGATTCATTTTTATGGTTTTAAAGCTATTTGATTTAAGCCTTTTGTTTCTTCTAATCCGTACATTATATTCATGTTATGAACAGCCTGACCTGAAGCACCTTTTACTAAATTATCTATTGCAGAAACGATGATAATATTACCGGTACGCTCATCAGTTGTCAGGTAAATGTCACAAAAATTTGTACCTCTTACATCCTTTAATGAGGGAGGGTTTTCTCTCATGCGGATAAAGGGATCTTCTTTATAGTGACTTTTGTACAAATCTTTTAAATTTTGTTCAGTTACCTTTTGAGCATTTTTAATATAACAACTTGTTAAAATACCTCTGTCTACCGGTAAAATATGTGGTGTAAACTGTAAATTAATATTTAAGTTAGTCAAATTTGATAAATGATATTCAATTTCAATAGTATGTCTGTGTTTTTTTAGACCGTAAGCTGCAAAATTATCATTTACATTTGAAAAAAGTGTAGTTGCTGAGGGTTTTATTCCCGCACCTGTTGTTCCGGTTTTTGCATCTATAATTACCCCTTTTTCTTCACATAAATTATTTTTTAATAAAGGGTACAGGGCTAATAAACTGCCTGTTGGGAAACAACCCGGATTAGCTACGTAGTCAGCTTTTTGAATTACCTCCTTATATAATTCGGGCAATCCGTAAACAAACCTTTCAAAACCCACCTCGTACTTATGCTCCATATTATACCAGGATTCAAATACTAATTTATTTTCTAATCGAAAATCTCCCGAAAAATCAATTATTTTAAAGGAACTGTTTCGAAATTTTTTAACATAGTCCATTGAAACGCCATGCGGTAATGCTAAAAAAGCTACATCAATATTCTGCTCATCAATATCATTAACACTGCACAAAGGCATGTCCAGCATGTTTGTAAACTGTGCATGTATATCTGAAAACTTTTTCCCACTGTGACTCTCTGAGGTGATTGCGACTATTTCTACATTCGGGTGAAATAATAATAATCGGGCCAATTCAGAGCCGGTATATCCTGTAGCTCCTATAATTGCAGCTTTTATTTTTTCCATTTCTATAACTTTTTATTGATTTTTATTGAAAAAATTGAAATTAAAAATTTAAACTGATTATTGGTATTTTTTTTCAGCTAATAGTTTTTCAATGGTATTTACTATTTGGTGAATATCTTCATTAGAAATGTTTAGTGGAGGAACTAACCTAAGTACATTCCCGCTGGTTGCATTTGCAATAATACCTTCATGCAGTAAATCGCTAATCAGTTCTTTTGTTTCGAAGGTAAATTCAACCCCTATCATAAGGCCGCGACCTCTTATTTCTTTGATTTCCGGGAATTGCTGTTGCATTTTTTTAAAAGAATCTGTTATTAGTTTTCCTTTTTCAGTGGCAGAATTTAGCAGTTTTTCTTTTTCAATAACCTCTAAAGTAGCTAATGCAGCACTACAAGCAAGTGGATTGCCACCAAAAGTTGTTCCGTGGTCGCCAAAATCTATTTCCGAGGCTACCTTTTCATTACATAAAAAAGCGCCAATCGGGAAACCGCCACCTAAACCTTTGGCCAAAGTTATAATGTCCGGCTCAATCCCATACAAATCCTTAGCAAACATTTTTCCTGTCCGTCCAATACCACACTGGATTTCGTCAAAAATCAACAGTACATCATTCTCACTACAGAGCTTGTGAAGTTTTTGTAAATACTCTTTTTGCACCGGATGTATTCCACCCTCTCCCTGTATAGGCTCCAGTAATACGGCTGCTGTTTCTTTCGTAATCGCTGTTTTTACAGCTTCAAAATCATTAAAGGGTACCATTCCAAAACCTTCAGGTATGGGTTCAAATCCTTTTTGATATTGCTTTTTTCCGGTAGCTATGGTTGCTAATGTTCTGCCGTGAAATGAGTTTTGCATTGAAATAATATGACCGCCACGACCTTTATTATGCGCATATTTACGGGCAATTTTTATGGCCCCTTCAACTGACTCTGCTCCACTATTAGTAAAAAACGCTCTGTCCATTCCCGATAAAGCAATTAACTTATCAGCCAGATTCACCTGAGGCTCACTCACGAAAAAGTTTGAAATATGCATCAACTCTCCGGCTTGTTTTCTGATGGCTTCCACAACATGAGGGTGACAATGACCTACATTATTCACAGCTATTCCTGCCAGAGCATCAATATATTCTTTACCATTTACATCCCAAAGCCTGGAGCCAAGCCCTTTTTTAAATGCTAAAGGGTATCTTTTAAAAGTAGGTAAATAGTTTTTAACATCTCTTTCGGATATTTTTTTATTGTTATTTGTGTTCATTTGTGTTTAATTTAAAATACGGGTTCCGATAGATTTTTTTTCCAAAAACTTTTCTGAAAGCGCTGCCGGACGAGTACCATTTAATATACAGGCTTCTTTTGCACCGCTTTTAAGAGCAATGCTGCAGGACTCAATTTTTGGTATCATTCCTCCTTTAATTATACTACCGTATAAACCTTCTATTTCAGCTAAGTTAATTTCTTTAATGAGGCTTTCCGGTTTATCTAAAGATTCCATTAATCCTTCAACATCTGTTAATACTACATAGTTTGTTGCTTTTAGTGCTCCGGCTAAATGGCCGGCAAACATGTCAGCATTAATATTATAATCAACACCATCTTCATCACTGGCTATGCAGGTTATAACCGGTAAATAGTTGTTTTTCAGCAGTAATGTTATCAAGTCGGTATTTATTATACTTACATCTCCTACCTGACCCAAATCGATTTCTTCTTTCTTTCCGTCTACTTCTCTGATATGCATTCGTTTTTTGGCAATCACACTGGATCCGTCTTTACCGGACAGGCCTACCGCCTTAATCCCCGCTTTATTTAAAGTGTTGACCAGACTACTATTTACTTCACCTTTTAAAGCCATCTCAATATACTTTAAAGCCTCTTTAGTAGTTTTTCTGTGACCGTCTATAAATTCAGACTCAATAGCTGTTCTTTTTAGAATGTCTTCTATAAAAGGTCCTCCGCCGTGCACTAAAATAATTTCGAAGTTTTCATTTTGCAGTTGTGATATTTTAGCAATTATTTCACTCTTTAATTCCTCATTCAGCATAGCATTTCCGCCATATTTTATTAGTATTCTTTGTCTTTCAGCCATTTTGAAAAATTGATTGTAATTGATATGAGCGAATAATAATAAATATTTTTAAATGAAACAAAGATTTACTGCTAATAAAATTAGAAAACTTTAGCTGTCATGAAGTATTCAAAAAAACAACATAGTGTTTGTTTAGTGTATAATTTTCTATATTTTTTATAAAGTAGACAGTTTAAAAATTCTTTTTTTACTGCTGTTAAAATAAGACAAGTTTTTCACATAATTATATCTAAAAACAGAAAAGTGCTGTAAATGAGTAAATTGTAACTTTTTAATCAAAAAAAAGTGATTACTTTAGAAGTTTGTAATGATAGTTTCAAACAGTTTGGCACAAGGTTTGTTTATGATAGGAAAATATCTATTGTTAATTCCATTAAAAAAAATTGATTATGTTAGATTCAATGATTAAAATAAGGTTTAGTAAATTACAGTCTCGTTACATGGAAGTAAAGACTGAAGCAAAGAGATTGATGAAGGAAGGCGATATTAGCAATTACATCCAAAAATTAAGTGAAGCACAAAAGTTGCACAGACAGCTTGTTGAGACCTTCAATCAGGGTTCAAGATTAAGATTAGGGTAATTTGCCAAAGACGTTCAAGTTTTTGATGTTTGATTTTTCATCAAAAAGCCGGGTAAATCTATATTCTTTTCCTTAAGGGATTTAGCTATGTCTTTAAGCAAAATACTTTTTAAGCTTGCGGGAGACACCGGTGTTTTTCGAACATTTATCCATGCAAAAAACTTAATATTGTAAGTATTTGCTTCGATGGCATCAAAATGTACTTGAGGAGGCGGTAATTTCAACACTTCTTTTTGGTTTTCCAAAATTCCTCTAATTATTAGTACAATTTCATTGATGTTTTCAGTTGAATGAAAGCTTATCTGACTGTCAATTCTTATCAATCCGTCGCCCGCAAATTTTATTAGAGGATTCTTTACTATAGTAGCATTAGGTATGTAAATATCTTTCCCGTCAGCCGTTCTGATGTGGGTATATCTTAAAGAAAGACCTCTTACCTTCCCTCTTAAACCCGCACTTTCAATAGTGTTTCCAATGTTAAAAGGTCGACTCCCGGCCAATAAAATTCCGGACAAAAAATTCTCAGCAATATCCCGAAAGGCAAAGCCAACAATTATGGCTGTTAAACCGGCACCTGCTATTATTTTAGATGCAATTCCTGAAAAACCTAAAACATGGAAAGAGATAAACAAACCTACAAAAACGAATACCCATCTTAAAACCTGGCCAACCAACTTTGCCGCTAAGGAGTCTTTAAAACGATTGGAAAACCTATTAACATAAATTCTTTTTAAAATCCCACCCAATACGTAGGCAAGTGCTAAAATCACAGCTGCGATAAATAATGCAGGTAATTTTTCTAAAAAAACCCGGTAATAGCTTAAAAGTAAGTCAAAGAGGTTGTTGAGTAGGTTTTGCATAATAAATAAGCTTGTGAATGATGTTTTTAAGTTTAGCCTTTGACAAAATTTTCCAGATAATTATATCTGTTAGTAAGTTTTCCATTCACAGCAATTTCCGCTTTTTCTATTATTTCATTTTTCACACCATCGGTTAAAGCCGGTAATATTTTTTCAGACAGAACTTTTCCAAAAGACTCTGAGGCATCTCTTGGCAACTCGTTGGGAAGATTATCAACAGCCATTATATCAATACAGTCATCAAGATAGGGTTTCGTTTCTTTTTCCGAAAAAGGATTGTAACCATAAACAGGCTCGTCAATTGTGGATGACCTTATAGTTGCGGGTATTGATCCCTCAATGTCGCAGGTAATGTCTGCGATAACTTTTATTGAAAAGTCCCGGTTACGCATATCTTCTTTAGTAAAAAATACAGGGGCTGAAGGATCCCAGTAAATTGCATTGATCATCAGGTCTGTTTTTTTTGTGTAAGGCAAAAAAGTAGATTTATAATCAGCAGGCTTACTATAGAAATCTTTCTCTTCAAGCATATTTTTTTGTTTATGCGTGTATAAATCAGAAACTGATAAAACAGCATACACCGCTTCATTCAGGGGCTTATTAAGAAAATCCTGAGGACTTATATTTTTTACTGAAAGAGATTTTAAGACTTCTTCGGCACCTTTTGCAACTCTGCCGGTTCCCGTCAATGCAATCCTGATTGGAGGTATTTTTACGGATTTATAGTATTCAAAAAGCTTTTTTTCATCTTTAAAATTGCCAACTCTTGGGAGGTTAAATTTTTTCGTTTTTTTGCCAAATGCCATTAATCCGTTATGGGCCCCTACTATACCGGCAAAACGACCAAAAGCGATAACTCTTTCTCCATTACTGTCTACCAAACATTCATAATCTATGAGCCTGATATTTTTTTCTATGACAGTTTGCAATAGTTTTCTGTTATAAGCTTGCTCTTTAATTGTGTGAGAAAAAAAAAGATAAGTTTTTTCGGCTATTAATTGTGCCGGAGGGACTTCTTTTATCCCTAATAAAATATCACAATCACTTAAATCTTCAACAATTTTTATCCCTTCTTTTCTATATTCGTTATCATGAAAACATCTTGTTTCAGAAGATTGAACCAGAATTTCTGTTTCAGGAAAATTTGAAATAAAACTTTTGCATTGCTTGGGTGTAAGAGCTACTCTACTGTCCTGTGGTATTTTCCCTTCTTTTAGAATTCCAATTTTTTTCATTTTAAACCTTGTATTAATTTTAAAGTATCTTCAAAATTAATACAATTTAAAAACATGAGTTTCAAAAACTTCATAAACAAGTTGAATTGTGGTTTTGTAAAAAAATTCAAGTTTAAGGAAAAGAAGCTTAAAGACAGTTTTTAGATTTTGAGAATAAGTTATTTCATTTACAATCATTTTTTTATACTTTCGTTTAGAATGCATACACAACTTAACACGTAAGCATTTTACCTTTCTATAAACATTAACCAGACATTAAATGAAGATGCGAGTCATTTTGATTTTTTCAACTCTATTAACCTTAATATTATTTTCGAATAATTCATTTACAGTTAACAGACCGGATTTAGATACTCCGAGCAAACTGCTACAGGAAGAGCTTAAGAAAAAACTATGGGTTGATTCGGTATTGCAATCTATGACTATTGACGAAAAAATTGGTCAGTTGTTTATGGTTGCGGCATATTCTAACCGTGCTAAAAGTCATGAAGATGAAATTTTACATTTAATTGAAAATTACCACATTGGTGGTGTTTTATTTTTTCAGGGTGGTCCGGTGAGGCAGGCCAAGATGACAAATAATTTTCAAAAGAAGTCTAAATACCCTCTGATGATAGCCATAGATGGTGAGTGGGGTGTTAGTATGAGGCTTGACTCTACTATAGTTTTCCCGCGTCAACTTACTTTAGGTGCTATAAAAGATGAGGCAATTATCAGAGAGATGGGGAAAGAGATTGCCAGACAGTGCCGACGATTAGGCATTCACATGAATCTGGCCCCGGTTGCGGATGTAAATAACAATCCGCTGAATCCGGTTATTAACGACAGATCTTTTGGAGAAGATAAATTTAATGTTGCCCTTAAGTCTCTGGCCTATATGTCAGGTATGCAAAATGAGGGTGTTTTAGCCTGTGCCAAGCATTTTCCGGGTCATGGAGATACGGATAAGGATTCACACTATACACTGCCCGTAATCAGGCATAATATGTCACGTCTCAGGGAAATTGAGCTTTATCCATTTCAATTGCTTTCTAATCATGGTATCGCCGGAATGATGAGTGCTCATATGCATATTCCTGCTATAGATTCAACACCCAATCTGGCTGTTTCTCTTTCAGAGAATGCATTGAAAGATATTTTAAGGGATGAATTGGGTTACGAAGGTCTGATTATTTCAGATGCATTGAATATGAAAGGTGTAAGTGATTTTTTTAAACCCGGTGAACTGGATTTAAAAGCTTTTCAGGCAGGAAACGACATCTTGCTTTTTCCTGAAAATGTACCGGCAGCAGTAGAGAAATTTCACTTGGCATTAAAATCCGGGGAGATATCAGAATCAGATATTACAGAAAGTGTAGTAAGGATTTTAAAAGCAAAATACAATGCAGGACTGAATCAATACAGTCGTGTTGAAATAAATAATTTGGTTGAAGATCTTAATACTGATGAAGCGAAATGGTTGAGAAGAAGTCTTTTTGAGCATGCCGTAACAACAGTTAGAAATGAAGACAATCTGTTGCCGGTAAGAAAACTGGACACTTTAAAAATTGCGAGTTTGTCTATAGGTGGTAAGTTGGAAAGTCCATATCAGAAGACGATTGATTTGTATTCAAAAGCTACACATTTTGCTATAGATAAAAATGCTGTTCAGGCTCAATTTGACGGAGTTCTAAAAGAATTATCCGGGTATGATTTAGTATTGGTAAGTATGCAGTCAATGGGTCGTTTTTCCAGAAATAATTTTGGTATCAGTCAGAATAGCCTCCGCTTTTTAAATCAATTGAATGAAAAATCGCGTGTAATTTTATCTGTTTTTGGAAACCCTTACAGTTTGAAAAATTTTCAGTCAATTCCCAATATTCTGGTTTTTTATGAAGAAAATGAAGTCACACTTCATATAGCACCTCAGGTTATTTTCGGGGGTATCCCTTCCACGGGCTTGCTTCCTGTCACAGCATCGTATGATTTTAAGGCCGGTACAGGAGTTCTTTTGGAAGAAAAAATTCGCTTAAAATATACAGAAGCTGAAGATTTAGGATTGCGAACTTCCGATTTTAAGAAAATTGACAAAATTGTGGAGGAAGCTATTAAAAACAAAGCAATGCCCGGCTGTCAGGTTTTATTGGCAAAAGATGGTAAAGTCTTTTTTCATAAAGCTTATGGAAATCATACTTATGACGAAGGGTCAAAAGAAGTAGAAGTAAGTGATATTTATGATTTGGCGTCGATAACAAAAATTTCTGCTACCACACTGTCTCTAATGCATTTATATGATTTAGGACTTTTTACTTTGCAAAGTTCTCTCTCAGATTACCTTTCGGATTTGAATAATTCGAATTTAAAAAACTTAAATGTCCGTAAAATGCTTTTGCATGAAGCCGGTTTGAGAAGCTGGATTCCTTTTTATAAGAAAACATTACCGGATAAATTACAGGAGTATTATTGTAATGAGCAAATGGGATGTTTTACAATCCCTGTGGGTAATAATTTATATTTACGGAATGACTTTCCGGATACTATTTATAGTAACATCCATACATCAGAATTATCCAGACGGCCGGAATACAGATATAGTGATTTAGGTTTTTATCTGTTTAAGGATGTGGTAGAGGAAATCAGTGGAATGACCTTTGAAGAATTTACTGAAAAGAATTTTTACCTGCCTATGGGGATGCATCGCACAGCATTTAAGCCACTCAGATATTTTGACTTGAATGAAATTGTGCCAACAGAAGTAAGTGCAGACTTCAGGGTGGGGCTCATTCATGGTAATGTGCATGATCAGGGAGCTGCAATGCTTGGTGGCGTAAGTGGTCATGCAGGAGTTTTTTCACCGGCAAATGATTTGGCAATACTTATGCAAATGTTCTTAAATGGGGGACATTACGGTGGCGAAAGGTTTCTCAGTGAGGAAACTATAGAGTTTTTTACTTCTCGCCATAGCCGCAGTAATAGAAGAGGTTTGGGTTTTGATAAACCTGAAACATCGTCTTCCAACGGGCCAACAGCTAAATCAGCCTCTCCTTCAACTTTTGGTCATTCCGGTTTTACCGGCACCGGAGTTTGGGCTGACCCTGAATATGGCTTAAGCTATGTTTTTGTTTCTAACAGAATTCATCCATCGGCCACTAACCGAAAGTTAATTTCAGAAAATATCAGAACCAGAATTCATCAGGTTGCATATGATGCAATAAAAAATTCACAGAATGTACCATAAAAGCTAAGCTTAAATAATGGTAAAAGGAAAAAAATTTAGACAAAAAGGTAGTTGAATTTGAGCCAATCTGAACACTTTAGTTTTCGTGCTGTTTAAATGTTTATCTTTACGTCTTTACTAAAAAAAATATATGAGAATAGGAATAGTATGTTATCCAACTTATGGTGGTAGTGGTGTTGTTGCTACAGAACTTGGTAAAGCCCTTGCTAATAAAGGAAATAGTGTGCATTTTATTACCTATAAACAGCCGGCAAGACTTGATACTTTTCATTCAAATATTTTCTACCATGAAGTAAGGTTGCTTGAATATCCATTGTTTGAACATCCGCCTTATGAAACTGTTTTGGCCAGTAAATTGGTAGATGTTGTACGTTTTGAAAAGTTAGATTTGCTTCATGTTCACTATGCTATACCTCATGCCTCTGCTGCTTTTATGGCAAAGCAGATTTTAGCTACTTACGGGATTAATATTCCGGTTATTACTACATTACACGGCACTGATATTACCCTTGTCGGGAAAGATGCCACCTATGCTCCTGTTGTTGAGTTTTCTATAAATAAATCAGATGGTGTAACTGCAGTTTCTGAACATTTAAAAGAAGAAACACATAGTTTTTTTGATATAGAGAATGAAATAAAGGTTATCCCGAATTTTATTGATTTTAGCAGATTTAAAAAGGAAAATAAAGATCATTTCCGTAAAGCAATTGCCCCTAATAATGAGAAAATATTAATTCATATATCCAATTTTCGAAAAGTTAAAAGAACATTAGATGTAATTAGAATTTACCATCAGGTTTCTAAAGAGTTACCTGCAAAACTATTATTAATCGGTGATGGACCGGAAAGAGGTAAAGCTGAAAACTTATGCAGAGAGCTGGGTACGTGTGAACATGTTCGGTTTTTAGGGAAACAGGAGGCCATAGAAGAATTATTGGCTATTAGTGATGTTTTTCTTTTGCCTTCAGAAAAAGAAAGCTTTGGATTGGTTGCTTTAGAGGCAATGTCGTGTCATGTGCCTGTCGTTTCTTCTAATGCCGGAGGTATCCCTGAGGTTAATATTCATGGAGAAACCGGTTTCCTAAGTCCTATAGGTGATGTAGATTCAATGGCAAAACAAGTATTGAAGTTGTTAAAAGATGAAAAGCTTCTTTTAGAATTTAGAAAAAATGCTCTGGATAGAGCTAAAAACTTTAGTCTTGAAAAAGTTCTCCCACATTATGAAAATTATTATAAAGAAGTTATAGAAAAAACTGCTGCCAAAGTAGTTTTAAAATAAGCGATTAAAAGCATGTATATTTAAAAGTATCCGACAAAAGCATCAGAAAATTAAATACCCTTTTACAAACGGATATAAAAAAGCCACCTCAAAAGAGGTGGCCTGAAGTGGTGTTCACGGATACTGCCAGAATTAATGCGTTACCACCACTTTTTCTACATGATTAAACTCTTCACCTTTAAGCTCTATAAAGTAAACACCTGCAGGTAGGTTTTTCATGTTTAGTGACCAGGATCCTTGATTGACTTCTCCTTCATAAATATTAGAAATTGATTGTCCTAAGTTATTCTTCAAAGTGATATTTACGTATTGGAAATCTGTAAATTCAACATTTATATTAATTTGGTCTTTAACGGGGTTTGGATATACAGACAATTCTGATATTTGATATATATCATCAATTCCGATTGGTTCTAATAAAATTTCCTCACAATGCGCAGTTCCGGAACCCGCTTGATTGCTTGCAACCATACATACATTATAGGTTCCGTAGTCATCATAAGTGAAAGTAGGGTTTTGCTGAGTTGATACACCACCACTTACTCCAAAATCCCAATCCCAATTGTTTGGCAATTCAGTAGATAAGTCATTAAAATCAACTGTTAAATCATTAATGCTATAGTTAAAGTTAACATTAGGTACTTCTAACTGACGTACAGTAATGTCATCAACCAATAAAGCCCATTCATCTCTGTCGCTGTATGCATGGAAGCCAACATGATATGTGCCTGAAGATGCCGGAGAAATTACGTTTGTTGATGGTTGGTAAAAGTCATTGGTCATTAAACCTAAGTCAACAACCAGTTCTGTCATTGAGCCGGAAGCCGGCATATTACCATAGTTAACTTTCATTCTTTCAAAATAGTCATTCTGATCAGGCGCTATAGAATGATAAAATTCAACTACATAGTAGTTAGAGCTTTCTAAGTGTAGGCATCTGGTAAATAGCCAATCATCAGCATCTTCGAACTCATTCCAGAAGTATCCTGCTGAAAAATCTCCTGAATTGGGTGAGAAATCAGTAATTCTCCAGGTAACCCCGTCATCATTTGCATCTTCAATAATCCAGCCTAAAAAATCATCCGAAGGTCCGAAGCCCATTGTTAAAGGGTCAGCACTAACATCCTGAGGCTCTAAGGTAAATACATTTAATTCATCTATCTCATCATTGTCAGGGTTCTCGTCATTAGTTAAATTCACACCAATAGTAAATTCATATGGCCCTGCCTGACTCATATCAACAGTTTGCTGAAAGGTATAATTCATACTTTCAGTAAAAGCTAAAGTATCTGTAATAACTTCTGTTACAGGAGCTCCTCCATTTACAGAATAGTATACTTCAAAATTGCTAATGTCATTTACTCCCGAATTAGAGACTGTAATTGTAACAACTTCACTATTCGTTTTTTCACAAACGGTCGTTGGTTCAATCAAACCTTCAACTGCTGCATCTAAACTTGGTATTTCAAAAATCTCTATGTCATCTAAGCGAAGAATAAACTTATCATCTGAATTATTTCTGAAAGCAATATGAACATCTGTATTCGTATAGCCTTCATCAAACAATAAGATTTCTCTTTCTGTCCAAGTACTGTTTTCTGCGGGAACTGCTAATAAAGGTGGATTAGCCATAAAATCAGCGATATCTGTTCCAGCGGTAGAAATTCTTACTTCATAACCATCAGGAAAGCTTGCGTCTACAGCCATAGCTCTCCAGCTTAATGCAGTAAAATCTCCAATAGAAACGGATGGAAGTATCATCCAGTCATCTGCGCAACAACCTTCAGGCTCAAACCAGGATGTGCTGGCAGCATAGTAATTTTGATTACCTTGCTCCTGCAAAACAACCCAGGATGCTGTTGCCGGAAAAGGAGGAGAGATGCTTGGATTAATAGTTAATCCATCTTCGTCTTTTAAGGTTATAATTGAGGTATCGATTGTTCCTGAACTAAAATCTTCAGAGAATAATGTTTGAGAATTTACACTAAAAACTCCGGTAATTAACAAACAAGCAAAAAATAATATAAATTTTTTAATCATAATAAACGTTTTAATTTAATGCTAAAAATAACGATAAATGAGCTATCTCACCAATGTTATACTGCCTTTTTTGGAAATATTCTCTCCATCCTGAAATGTAACTCTGATGTAAAACACGTATACTCCCTGTGGCACTTGAATTCCATTAAGTTTACCATTCCATGAAATATTAGGATCTTCACTTTCAAATATTTTACTGCCCCATCTATCAAAAACACTAAGGTAAAATGTCCGGACACCACCTGTAAATACTTCAAATTCGTCATTAATCCCATCTCCATTAGGAGAAAATATATTTGGTATATACAATATTCTTTGCTCGGGCACTACATGCACTGTAACCTCACCGGATAAAACACATCCCTGTGCATCACTAACAGTTACAAAAAAGTCAGTATCAATTAAAGGTGATGCTATAGGGCTTTCACAATCACTACAACTTAAATAATTTTCAGGATACCAATTGTAAGTAAGTGGTTGTTGAAGTATAGTATCATTTGCTACATAAAGCTGAGTGCTCCCTCCCCAGATAATAGTATCCTCAATAGCATTAACTGTTAAATCTTCACTTGAGGAAAAGCCTACAGGGATAGTTATATCTTGAGAGCAGTTATTATCATCAGTTATCGTTACAATATAATCGCCCGGAATAAGTCCAACCATGTCAGCTTGATTCATATTAGGAAAAGATTGCCATAAAAAGCTGTAATCAGGAATGCCACCATTAACAAGTATTTCAGCTGTCCCATTACTTGCACTAAAACAAGCAGCAGGAGTAGAGTTATAAGAAATATCCATAGGGTCAGGTTGATTTAACCATATAGTGTCGGTTAAAGAGCAATTATTTTCATCCGTTACGATTAATATATACATTCCTGATGCTAAATTTTCTATAAAAGCACTATTGAAGGAGTTGTTATTCCAATTATAAGTATAATTTCCTGAACCTCCACTTACAATAGCTTCAATTTGACCATCATCGGACTCAAAGCAACTTAGGCTATATCCGTTGGTAAGTGAACTGTTTAGAGTAATGTTCATCAAATCCGGCTCATTAAGAGATATTGAAGTAGTATGTGTACAGTTATTGTCATCGGTAACTAGAAGTTCATAAATTCCTGCCCCCAGATTATCTAAGTTTTGTTGGTTAGAAAAACCATTATTCCAGTCAAAGTTATATGCAGGTACACCTCCATTTACAATTACATCTATACTTCCGTCAGTTAATCCATTACAACTTATGTTATTACCTCCCGCAAATACAGCCGGGTTTAGTTGGACATCTATATCATCGGGCTGGGTTAAAGTAATGCTGTCGGTAGCTGTGCAACCTTCATTATCTGTTACTTGCAGATAGTATGTTCCTGCAGGAACATTAAGTAATTCAGAACTTATTACATTTATGGGTGACCAATTATAGCTATAAGGAACAGTTCCACCGGAAACATTCGCATAAATATTACCATCATTTGCATTAAAGCAACTAATATTATACCCGTTATAATCTGAGGTAGTGAATTGAATATCTACCGGATTCTGAACATTAAGTATTGAGGTGTCTATTATTTCACAACCATTTATGTCTGTTACGGTAACAGTATAAGTTCCGCTGCATAGTGAAGTTGAGGAAGATACGTTACCCGGCAAAGAAGCTGCCGGTCCGGTCCAGGAGTATATGTAAGAACCGGTTCCACCGTTTACATAAACCTCTATTTCACCATCGCAAGCACCTGTGCAAGTTTCGTCACTAGAAATAGCATTAAGGGTTAAAGCGTCCGGCTGGCTAATGCTAATTGAATCTGTAAATTCACATAGATTGTTATCTATTATATTTACCGTGTAAGCTCCTTCACATAAGTTTTCTATCAAACTTACAGTTCCTGCTGTATTCCAGTCAATTACATAAGGAGCTGTTGCACCAGAAACAAAAACCTCTACACTGCCATCGCAATCATTATTGCACGTGATATTTTCTATAGTATAGTTTACATCAAATGGCAACGGTTCTGTAATAATAACGGTGTCTAAAGCAATACAACCTTCCTGAGTAGTCACATTAAAAGTATAAGTTCCTTCGCAAAGATTTGAATGTGAGGGAAAGTCAGGCAATCCATTACTCCAACCATAAGAGTAATTTAGCGATGTGTCAGCTGATAACTCAATGTATCCGTCACAATTACCATAGCAATTTACATTAGTAGAATTTATGGTATAGTCAGGTTGCGGGAAAACTGATATTTCTAATGAGAAGGTATCTATACAAGAAGCTGTTTCGGCAATAAGCTGAACAGTATAATCTCCGGCTTGTGTATAGGTAATGTTCTCCGGGTTAATTAAAGTTGATGTTGTACCATTTCCAAAGTCCCAGCTATAGTTTGCAGCATTTACAGATTGGTTAGAAAAATCAAAAGAATGTCCTTCAAAGCATTGATTATTATTATAGCTAAAGGTTGCCGTTACTTCAGTAACTTCAATTAAAACAGAATCAACTCCTCCACAAATCCCGTTAGTAGTATATGTTATTAAATGAATTCCGTCTCCGGCATCAGTTGGAGAAAATGTTCCCGTTAAGGAATCTGTAATGCCATTCCCTGCCCATACTCCCCCTGTAGGTTGTGCAATCAAAGTAACATCAGCATCATTAATACACAAATCAGTAACACTTCCTATAAGAGGTGTTAAATCCGGTAAGACTGTTAAATTTATAGTATCTGCACCTCCACATTGACCACTTACTTCATAAATAATTTGGTGAGTGCCCGGACCGGCGATACCGGCATTAAAAACTCCGGCTGTATTATCTGTTATACCAATTCCGGACCATATACCACCGGAAGGCTGAGCATTTAAAGTAAACGGACTAAAGGTTTCACATACTTCCGGAATACTGTCTATTATTGGATTTGCATCTAAGTTAACTATTATTTCTATTGTATCACTGCCCCCACATGGAGCGGGTAAGCTATAAACGACCAAATGAGTACCAACTCCTGCTGTCATAGGATCAAATGTGCCGTTAGAGGAATTAGTTATACCTGTGCCAGTCCAACTTCCTCCACTAATATCAGCAGTTAAATTTACAGCAGGTTCTGCTAAACAAAAAGGTCCTGCCGGATTGGCTTGAGGAACATCTATAGGATCAACTGATATATCTGTAGTTACCGTTCCTCCGCAAGATCCGGTTACAACATAAGTTATTGTATGGTTGCCGGTTCCGGCAACAGCAGGATCAAATGTTCCGGCAGCAGCATCAGTTATACCATTCCCTGACCAAGTGCCTCCTGCAGGTGCTCCCTGAATATTAAATGCAGTATCTCCTAAACATACATTATTTACAGGAGTAATAGTAGGTGCTCCGGAAGGAATAACTTCAATATCCATAGTATTCGTGCCCCCACAATTTGCTAAAATTTCATAGCTGATTGTATGTACACCTACTCCGGCATTTCCCGGGTTGAAAGTTCCTGTATTTGCATCTGTTATTCCTTGCCCGGACCATTCACCTCCTCCTGTTACAGCACTCAAATTAACAGAAGGGTCTGTTACACAAAAAGGACCGGCAGGATTTAATGTTAAGTCATATAATCCGGTTTGTGCTCCCGGTGGAGGTCCTAAATCTAAAGTAAATGAATTTTGAGCATTACTCCAGTCTTCTACAATTATCATCAACAAATCCCCCGCATTGACCATAGGAGCTGCAACTGAAGCCGGACAAGGAAATGCGTTTCCAAATTGAGCACAACCACTGGCACTACTCGCATAATTACAACTTAATTCATTGCTTACATTTAGAATAGCCATACAGGGATCCATCCCCTGGGGGATATTAAACACAGATACATCAACAAAGCCGGTTGTACTATTTCCATTAATTAACAAATTTAGAGGACCTGTTGTAGCAATATTTAAGAGTATATAGGCATAATTGTTTGAATTTAAACCATTTGTGAAATCAAGACAAGAACTGACAAAATTATCTGCTGTAATGAAATCAAATGGACCGGCAGTCCCGGGATCACAAATAGAAACATCAGTATTACAACCACCCGGACCTCCCGGAGTTCCTCCACCGCAATTAGCAATCGAATTGGGCCCTTGATTAGAACACCAAGTACACATATCAAAACAGCAATCTCCCAGTATCCAGCATGCGTCATCACACCAACAACCCGCTGAACCTGGTCCACCACAGGAGCCTATGCAACTGGCTTCAGAATTAATAGCTATTAAATTCAGGGTAAAAAAAGCCAGTAAAATGTATAAATATTTCATAAAATTAACGTTATTTTCTTAAATATTGATTCTCAAAAAAAATTTAAAAACCACTTAAAACCACAGGAGTTTAATCTCCAAATATATTGAATATAATTAAAGACTCAAAAAAAGACTTATACTTTTATGAAAAAAATCACAAAAAACTAATATTACAAATACCTATTTTAAATAAAAACAGAAGCTTAGAATTAGGTATGTACAAACTAAAGTTAAATTGTAATATCGGATTATCGCACTAAAGTTACACTTCCTTTTTTATCGGTAACATCACCGTTTAGGAAGATAAATTTAACGTAGTAAATGTAGACGCCCTGTTCCATATTTCTGCCATTAAAGGTTCCGTCCCAGCCGCTATTTATATCTGAAGTTTCATACAAAAGGCCTCCCCATCGGTCAAATACCCTCAATTCAATATTTCGAATACCGAGCCCGTATACCTGAAAGACATCATTCACTCCGTCACCATTAGGACTGAAAATATTAGGTACATAAATTCTTTTGTCGAAAGGATTTACCTCTATCGTAATTTCATCTGTGGATTTACAGTTGTTTGCATCCGTAACTTCCACTAAATAAGTGGTTGTTTCAAGAGGTGTTGCTACCGGATTTGGACATGATACACATGAAAGGCCATCTCCCGGTTCCCAATGATAAGTAAGTGGTGGAATTAAGCCTTCAATAATAGTAGTTTGTAAAGAAGTACTTTGCCCAAAAAACAGGTCTGTATTTGATGAACTTACAGAAATTTGAGGAGGATCCGGCTGGTCTATGAAAGCAGAACCGCTTACTTCACATCCGTTATCATCTGTGACTGTCAGGAAGTAACTTCCAAAAGGTAAACTGTCATTAATAGCGGATTCATTTCCATTATCCCATAAATACGAATAGGGCTCAACGCCTCCTTCAACTACGGAAGCAGCAATACCTTCGTCACCGTCAAAACAAACTGCATCTGAACTAACGATATCAAGCACAAGCAATTCCGGTTCCGTTAAAGTAATATTGCCGGTAGTAGTACATGCATTTTCATCCGTTAAAATAAAGGAATAATTACCGGGAGCCAAATCTGTCAAACTATCTCCTGAGTAAGTGCCATTATTCCAGTCAATAGTGTAATTTCCACTTCCACCTTCCGCTTCTAAGGTAATATAACCATCGTTATATCCATAACAGCTTATACCATAAGAATTAAAGTCAGATGAAGCAAGATCAAAACTCAATGGTTCAGGTTTAAGAAGCTCAACACTGTAAGTTTGTGAACACCCATTTCCAAAAGTTACTATTAAATCATAATTGCCGGGTTCAAGATTGGAAATGGACGATTGATTGTATTGTCCGTTATTCCAGTTGTAGCTAAAAGGTCCCACTCCTCCATTTAAATTTATATCTATAAAACCGTCACTTGCTCCATAGCAGCTGATATTATAACCTCCGGCAAACTCGGAAACGCTTGAAGCAATAACAACTGAGTCAGGTTGCTCAAGAGAAATCGTTACATCAAAGGTACACCCGTTATCATCAGTAACTTCTAGTTCATAATCTCCTGCGATTAAATTTTGAAGATCCTGCTGATTGTATTGCCCGTTGTTCCAGTTGAAACTATAAGGAGCGGTACCACCGGATACGTTTGTAAAGATTTCACCATCACTTCCGCCAAAGCATGAAATTTCATATCCACCGGTATATTGAGTAGCAGTAAGTGAAGCAGATAAATCATCCGGTTGATTTAAAGTATAATCATCACTAAAAACACAATTATTGTCATCGGTAATTTCAATATTGTACGTATCAGCTTGTAAAGCACTAAAAGTATTTGTTGAAACCGCAGCAGCACCATTTAAGCTGTAAAGGTATGTTCCGCTACCACCGGATACCAGGACTTCAATTTCTCCATTATTATCTCCAAAGCAAAGTGGTTCATTGCTATCAATGCTGAAGTTTAATGGATCAGGCTCAGTAAGCGTTTCTGAGACATTTGCAATACAACCATTAGCATCAGTTACAGCTAATTCATACAATCCGGCTTCTGCATTTGTTAAATTTTGTTGATTTGACAAACCACTGTTCCAGTCATAGGTAAATGGTGAAACTCCTCCTGAGATAGTTATGTCAATATTTCCATCGTTTAATCCATTACAAGAGATATTGTAACCTCCGTTATAAGTAGTCAAATCTGATAAAATAGAAATTGAATCCGGTTCAATCAGAGTTATAGTATCAAAGTGAATACAATTATTATCATCCACAATTTCCACGGTATATGTACCTGCTGATAAGCTTTGCTGATCAGCAACTGAAGGCAGGTTATTATCCCAGTTGAAAGAGTAAGGTGCATTACCGCCGGTTACTGTAGTCGTAAAGCTTCCGTCATTCCCATTGTGACATGAAAGATTGTAACCCCCATTAAATGCATTCGCATCAATTACTGATTCAATGGCATCCGGTTCTGTAACTTCAATTGTTTCGGTAGCAGTACAACCATTGTCATCAGTTACTTCAATTGTATAATTCCCGGCTGATAAATCAGGGAATAGATTGTTGCTTATATTTCCTCCACCGTTGAATGAATATAGGAATGGAGCATTTCCTCCGGTTACTGTCAATTCTATACTTCCATCAGAAGTACCAAAACAACTTGCAGGAACAGAGGTGTATTGAATATCTATTGAGTCAGGAGCACCCACATCCAACACTTTTACCAAAGGACAATTGGTTCCATCATCAATAGTAATTGAGTAGTTTCCCGGAGCTAAGTTATTAGCAATTGAATCATTTATGTTAGCATTATGACTCCATGAAAAAGTATAATTTCCGCTTCCGCCGCTAACATCAAGACTAATAGATCCGTCTAAAGCATCTACACATGAAGCATCTTGTATAGTTTCTATAGCCGTAAGAACCGGGTTATCAACCTGAATTTCATAAGTATATGTGTTGGAGGCAGTTAGAGGGCAAGCGTCATCAGTAGCAGTGACCAAAAAGGAATGGCTTCCTGTATCGGAAGGGAGGGGTGTCCAGCAAAAAGTACCGGTTGGGAATTGACCACCGGTAGTAGTAAACGTTCCTCCCGGGATACCGCTATTCCAGGTAAGGGTAACATTATCTCCATCCGGATCTGAAGTAAGTATATCAAAACACAATGGACTTCCTGCACATACATTTGTAGTAAAAGAGCCACCTCCATTAATACCGGATGCTTCCGGGTTTGTATTTGAGCAATTTATCACGATTACCTGTATGTCCCGCATAGTATATCCTACCAATACGCCATTTCTAAATTCTTCTACTTTTACAGTTACAACTGCATTTTGTGTCATGCTGGGATTAAAATTCATTTGTCCGGTCGTAGTGCTGAAGTTAAAAGGTCCGGTTACTGCCATAGGCATATTAATATTATACCCTCCAACGTAAGGAATATTTACGTTTTGGTTATCAAGTGGAGTAATCATGCTGTAAACCAATTGATCGCCATCAACATCTATAGCTCCGTGGTTGTAGTTATAAACCTGTGACGCACAGATGTAAGGAACGGGTAATGAAGTAAAGTATGGGGAATTGTTACAATAATTGTTTGTATTATTTACCATGGCCTCTATATAAAACCGCTGACTGCCGGGAGAGACCAGGTTTGTGATTGCTGAATTTCTACAGCATAGTCTATAGCTAAACTTCCAGTCAGTGCAATTTTGAGGTAGTGTGACAATCCCCTTGTAAATATGTTGTTCAATTCCCGGTAAATTACCACCATTACACCTGCTTTGAGGCATTTGCTGTGGGCATAGTGGTGAAATTTCCTGAAAACTTACCTTGCTCATAGCTCCGGTACTGAAACTTTGATTACAACTTTGGGAGCTAACCGTTAGATTTACTGTATTTGGAGCTCCAATTCCTGCACAATCCCTGTATAAGTTTAAAGTGATTTCATATTGATTGTTACCTAAGCAAATATATGTAATGTCTCCACCAACTGCATGTGATGCTTTGAGTTGAGAGTTTGAGAGGATGAGCACAAAAAACAGTAATCCCGCTATATATATGTAAATTCTTTTCATAAAAATTATTTTTAAACCTAAATGGCTGAAATTTAGAAGCTAATTTACTATATTTTTAGAATTCTTTCCATAAAAAAAAACATGCAATTATTACTTAGAAGAAAGTTTGAGAGGTATTAAAATGAGATTCTTATTTTGAAGTCAGGCGTAACTCTATGTGCTTTTTTAGGCTACCTCTTACACATGGCTGTATATTACTATATTCTTCAAATCCTTTAAAATTAGAGCTTTCAGCTAATGCATTTCTTACATTAAATTTATGTAAATCATAAGACGGACAAATATTTTCTTTTCGAAATTTTGTTGCCAGATATTCTTGCTCTGTTTGCCCTTTCGTTGGGATAAAAATTGCTTTTTTCTGCAAAAAAAATAAATCCATAACAGTGGTATATCCCGAGCGGCTAATTATAATATTCGCATTTTTAAAAAAAATAATTAATTCTGTTGGACTTAAAAACGGATAGTAAGTACAATTTCCATACTTTTTTGATTGCTTTACTGCATTTAAGTCGCCACCTATTAATACATTAGGTTCTTCTAATTGAGAAAGCTGTTTCAAAAGTATGTTTTTAAATTTTGACCTGCCTGGTTCAGGACCGGAACATATTGCTAAAATTTCTTTTGAACCGGTGGCCTGAAGCTGATTGTTCTTAGTATCACTGAACCTGCTCAGTGGACCTATATAAAACTGTGGGATATCCAATTCAATATTATGTGATAATTTACCGGATAAATTTTCTGTTTTTTCAAAGTCAGGGATCCAGCATTCATCGAACTTATTGATATAAGAATGGTTTAAGCGGTTTAAAAAATTTTCCAGAAATTTTAGATATCCCGGCATTAAAATTTGCAATTGATGGGTAATAAATATGTTTTTACATTTAGTAGATCGAAACCCATAACGATTATCGGAAATTATGAAATCAAATTTCCATTTTTCAGTAAGTGCATTTGCTATCTCTGTTTCTTCTTTTATGATTTTTAAAAAGTGATGACTTTGTTTTGCCATTTCCAGTTCCAAGGGTAAGCGACTACCATATTTTGGTTTATAAGCCGGAATTGGAATATAGGTTAAGTTTGGAAATTCATATTTTAAAAACCGAATTACCTCTTCTGCACCGGCTATAAACACATCATGATTCTGTTTGTCCAGTTCTTTAATTATAGGAATCATTCTGCCGGCATGACCTAAGCCCCAATCTAAAGGTGCAATACAAATCTTGAGCATTCTAAAAATTATGTTTGCAATTTACTGTTAAATACCGTGACGAAGTTTATTTTATAAAATTATTCCTTTTCATACAGCATTGAAATTCATAGAAGAACAACTACAGTTTTTTTATTAAAGTCGATGTTAGGCTTTGAATGAAAATGCTTACAGAATCGCTTATAGACTTTTATGATAAAGATAAATTACCTAATCAAAAGAAAGCATTATTTCAAAATGAAAGCATCTAAATAAACTTTAAAAGTAAAAAAAGCGTTAAAAAATCATACTTTACAGTAAAATAATTAATATGCAACTTTTGAAAATTACTTTAATAATTGTTTGCTTTACTTTTTTTTTAAGCTCCTGCTCTATATTTAAAAGAGATTGTGATTGTCCGAGAGTGGAAGTACAAGAAGAAGATGAATATTTTATAACGCAAAAACAAAATCAGGAAAAATGGCAAACAGAAAATTAATATCAGACACTATAGAAACAGCATTAAACAATCAGATTGAAATGGAGGCTACTGCATCTTTTAATTACTTGGCTTTAGTTTCGTGGTGCGAAGAAAGAGGCCTCAAAGGTTGTGCAGGTTTTTTTATGGCTCATTCGGAGGAGGAACGTCAGCACATGATGAAGTTTTTTAATTATGTAAATGCCGTAGGTGGATTTGCTGTAGCACCCAATATTAAAAAGCCTTCAGCATCTTTTGGCGATATCAAAAAAGTTTTTGAAAATGCGTTGAGTCACGAACAAAAAGTTACCAAATCTATACATGAGCTCACAGAACTGGCTACTAAAGAAAGGGATCATGCTACCTATAACTTTTTACAATTTTTTGTACAAGAGCAATTAGAAGAAGAGCAGCTATTCACGAATGCTATTGAGCGAATTGAACTCATTGGCTTAGACGGGAAAGGGCTCTTTTATATAGATAAAGAAATCGAACTTTTACGAAATGAAAACGGATAGGCTGACGCAGCAAAATGACAAGGCAGGTTTTTTTGAAAAAGTTTATGATGTAGTTCGGAAAATTCCGCCCGGAAGAGTTTCAACTTATGGCAAAATTGCAGCTTCTGTTGGTACAGCTAAATCAGCACGCATGGTTGGCTGGGCTATGAATCACTCACACAGAGTTTTTCCATTGGTACCTGCTCACAGAGTTGTAAACAGAAATGGATTGCTAACGGGGAAACATCATTTTTTATATCCTGAACAAATGCAGGAGCTACTTGAAAAAGAGGGTGTTGAAGTGAAAAATGATAAAGTGATGGACTTTGATAAAAGGCTTTGGATTCCAGAGGCTTTAACTCCTGAATAATTATGCTTTTTCTAATTGAAAAGTAAAAGTAGTTCCTATACCCGGCTTACTTTTGACATTTATATTTTTATCATGAGCCTCCAGTATATGCTTTACAATTGAAAGGCCTAATCCGGTACCACCTATATTCCTCGATCTGCTTTTATCTACCCGGTAAAATCTTTCAAAAAGTCTGGGTAAATGTTCTTCAGATATGCCCGGCCCGTCATCTATGACTTCTATTATTACATTTTCTTCGGCCTCAGTCAATGATATAGTAGTCGTTCCACCTTCTTTGCCATATTTTATAGAATTGATAATAAGGTTGTTCAAAACCTGTCGGATTCTATCTTTATCAGCTTTTACCATAGCTTTTTCCGGAGTTTTTGAACCCAGTTTGAGTTTTATATCCCTGAGGTCAGCCTGCATTTCAAGATTTTCAATAATTTCATTTACCAGTTTTATGAAATCAAACTTAGTGATATCAATAGTTAAATCCATACTTTCAAATCTGGATATAAATTCCAAATCTTCTACGATATTAGATAGGCGGTCTAAGTTTTGAGTGGCCTTTAGTAAGAAATCCATATTTACCTTTGGATTATCCAAACCTCCATCAATGAGGGTGTGTAAATATCCCTGAATATTAAAAATGGGTGTTTTAAGTTCATGAGAAACATTTCCTAAAAATTCTTTGCGGTATTCATCCATTTTTTTCAGGTCCTGAATTTCAGTTTTACTTTGATTGGTAATGGAAAGTATTTCTTTTTCTACCCGTGAAATGAGATCTTCGTCAGCTTTGATGGAGCGGCTATCTTTAATTTTTCCCTGACTATGCATGCTTTTGTAAAGCACCTTTATTTTCTTATAGATAAATTTCTCAATCAGGTAAACCGTAACAAAGTAAATAACTAATGAAATCAGTATTGCGGATAAAAAAATTAGTATTATAGTGAAAGTAGATAAAAAATAAGGGTCATTGATAATAAGAAGCAGTTGTAGAAGCAGATATACAAAAAATGCCCAAACAGCTACGAATAAGCCAATATTTTTTGGGTTTTTATAACTCATGGTTGAATATAAATAAAGGCAGACTACAAATCAAACTTATATCCAACCCCTTTGATTGTCCGGAAGTAATCGTCACCTAATTTTTCTCTTAGTTTTCTGATGTGAACATCTATTGTTCGGTCGCCTACTATGATTTCTTTGCCCCAAACTTTATTTAAAATTTCCTCCCGGGAAAAGACTTTTCCGGGTTTTGACATGAGTAAAGAAAGTAGTTCAAACTCTTTTTTTGGAAGACCGATTGCCTGTCCCTTTTTATATACTAAATACTTTTCTCTGTCTACTTCTATGTCTCCTACTATAGTATTTTCAGATTCACTTCTGTTTTCGGAAATTCTTCTTAAAAGTGCTTTTACACGACCAACTAAAACTCTGGGCTTTATTGGTTTTGTTATGTAATCGTCTGCACCTACATCAAATCCGGCTATTTGAGAATAATCTTCATTTCTCGCGGTTAAAAATGCAATTAGTGTATTTTTGAACTCCGGCATTGTGCGTAGTTCTCTACACGTTTCTATGCCGTCCATTTCAGGCATCATTATGTCTAAAATGATTAAATGAGGTTTTAACTTTTTTGCTATCTCTAAGCTTTGTTTCCCATTTAATGCTGTAGCTACTTCATACCCTTCTTTCTCAAGATTATACTTAATGAACTCAAGTATATCTTCCTCATCATCGACTAAAAGTATTTTATGATTGTCAACCATAATTTTTTTTGCAAAGTTAAGCGCTGTATGTTAACCTAATGTTAATAGTGGGTTATAAATATGAAATGATTTTTTAAAGACGCCCCCCCAGGACGCATGAAAGCTTATATGTTTTAATATTTCCTTCTAAATCAAAAATTTCAGCAACTACTATATAAATTCCAATAGATGCTTTTTCTCCTTTTTTATTAATACCGTCCCAGCTGAACATTCCCTCTTTATCCATAAATTTATTTTTTATGAGTCTTCTAACTAATCTGCCTTCTGAATCATGAATATTTACATTAGCTACAAAACCCGGAGCATCAAATTCATAAAAAATATTTAAATAATCCCTAAAGCCATCGCCATCAGGAGAAAAAACTTCATCTTCCAGATAAATACCTTGACCACTGATTTCAAACTCCAGATGTTGAGAATTTTTATATCCGGGTGTTGCATAACCCACAGTAGAGGCTGCTGACCTCCAATTGTTTTTATCTTGCGTAGGCCTGTCATAATGAACCCTTTCGAGGGAAACCCCTCTGCTGTCCAGTAAATCAAAATGCCAGCTGTTATCGTATTGTAAATTGTCAATAATTTCAGCCTGGTAATTTCTAATTTGAGCTACACCTACACCATTAGGGTATGCAGGAAATCCGGATACACTTATAACCTGTTTCAAATCAGGTATTTCATATTGTTCATTGAGCTGAGTTGCATTAGGTGTAATAACTATGAAGTCTCCGGGAAACATCAGAAAGGGTTCCGTGGAGGCTGTTACAGGGTTCCCTACTGTAGTGCCCTCATTAGGATCAATTCGTAGAATTCTTAAATCTTCCAGATTTACTACCTTTTCAGAACGATTATATAATTCTATAAATCGCACACCTCCTGTTACCGGATGAAAAAGTAATTCATTAATAATAATGTCAAATTCTTCAATGGGTTCCGGTATGCCAAAGCGTGTTTGAGCGCCATCTTCGATATTGTTTCCGGAGCAATCAGATACATTGGCAACAGTTACATTATAAGTAACACCTGTCGTAAGATTTGTGTTAAGGGATAATTTTATTTCTCTGAAAGCCGGACTGATTACTTCTGCTATTTGAGGCTCACCTATGCCCTCTGAAATGGAAAAGTTAGAAGTGCTAACAGAAGATATGCTGTCTAACCTTTTATCAAAGAAAAGTACCACTTCATTTTCAGAAACAGGAAAGGCTCTTATCAATTGCGGGGCTGTTAAATCAGGATTTGAAAAGGAAACAGAGTTTTCTCTCCCGGGTGTTCCTCCACTCGGATCTACAGAAGCTGTCCAGTTGTCTGCATCGCCACAAGGATTATCAATGTCAATCATTTCAAGTGACCAACCTTCGTTTTTTTTCTGGTCATCGCCATACCAATCATTTGTATAATTGAGGTAAAAGATCAATTCTCCTTCATCATTTCTAAGCGTCAACTCATCAGATGTCAGGTTTAAAGAAGGCCAGGGAGAAAGTCCTAAAACTTCTCCAAAAGCAGACAACTGATTTACACCGGCATTAGGTGATAATAATACAAAGCTATCCGCCTGAAGTGTAAAATCCGGTAAAAAAGTGGTAGAACTTCTGTCTGAATATGTCCATCCGTTCAGGTTGATATCTCTGCCGCTTCTGTTGTAGAGCTCTATAAACTGATGAGCGGGCAACCCAACTACCGGAGTAGTTCTTGGAAAGATTTCTGACATAATAATGTCATTGAATTTTGCCAGATAAAAAGTAAAAGTTACAATTTGGTTATTTACAGCATTTCCTGAAGCATCTTCTACACCATCTACTGTTAAGGCTAAAGTGGATCCGTCAGACGGAAAGGGATTTTGAAATTCAAGGGTTACTCTTGAAAAATCCTGTGGATTCCTGAAAGCATTAATCGGATTTCCAACTCCTGCACTTACAAAGTAGTTGGAAGTCTGTGCAGCAGTAGTTTCCTCAACTCCTTCATCAAAAACAATTTCCAATTCGGTAGAGGATCTCGGGATAACTTCTAGCACGACCGGCGGATCGGTATCTATTAAAGGTGCTCCCGCATAAATTTCATCAAAGAAAAACTGATCAGAACGGGTTGCCGTATAGTAGCAAACCATTCCAAAATAGCTTGTGTTTGTATAAGTAGCATCCTGCACCGTAAATTCAGTTTGAAAAAAAGTGCTGCCTGTAGGGTCAGCACTGACTTCCCATACACCCGAAGCATCTCTGGTCACTTTAAAACGCATACTAAAAGCATTCGTTACAAAACCATCTGTGCCTCTGGCTAACAAATCTTTTGTATAGCCGGTTTGTCTGTAAAGTTCTATTGCATCATTATTTCCATTTTCACCAATACGCAAAAAGTATCCGTTTAGGGGTCCTGTTAAATCTTCTTCATCACTTACCAAATAAATACTCAGGCGATTATTATTCGAAGGAGGGAAATTTAAATTTACCCAGATTTGCCATTCTGCATCGTCTATAATAGATGAAGGCCGGGATATCCATGCGCTATCCTGCACTGAGGGCGCATCCAGCTGAAGTCTTTCTGCCGGATTAATCATAAATTTAGATAGTTCCCCGGACCACTCAGGATCTAAAACCGGATTGCTAAAATCATCAAAAAACTGAGCATTTGTAGGAGTGCTCACTAAAAAAAGCAAGTAAAAGAACCCGCATTTAAAAATACCTTTGGACCAATTCTTTTTCAACATCAGATTATTATATAAATGCTAAAATAACAAGTTTTCTATAAAAAAATATTCCATTACCTTTGCAATCTGTTATTTTACCTTTAATTAACCTAAACAGTTTTAACTATATTTATTTATGAAGCTTGCAATTATAGGAGCTACAGGCTTAGTAGGCCGCGAAATTCTAAAAGTCTTAGACGAACAAAATTTTAAAATGGATGAATTAATTCCGGTAGCTTCAGAAAAATCTGCCGGAAAAAAGATTTTATTCAGTGGGAAAGAACTTACGTTAATTACAGCTAATGAAGCTGTTTTGCAAAACCCCGATATAGCTATTTTTTCTGCAGGAAGTGAAACTTCCTTAAGCTATGCCCCTCTTTTTTCTGATAACGGATGTTTTGTAATTGATAATTCAAGTGCATGGCGTATGCATGACAATGTGCCTTTGGTCATTCCGGAAATAAACTTTCAATCCGTTAAAAATAGTACGAAAATCATAGCGAACCCTAATTGTTCCACAATACAGTTACTGATTGCTCTAGCCCCCTTACATCATCACTTTGGACTTGAAAGAGTAGTTATTTCGACATACCAATCTGTTACGGGTACAGGAGTGAAAGCATTGGAACAATTAGAATCTGAAAGAAAAGGCTTACATACTGAAAAGGTATATCCTTATCCAATAGATATGAATTGCATTCCTCATTGCGATACTTTTTTAGATAATGGTTATACTAAAGAAGAAATGAAAATGGTGAATGAAAGCAGAAAGATTTTAGATCTGCCGAACTTAAAAATTACTGCTACAGCCGTAAGAGTCCCTGTTGTTGGAGGGCATTCAGAATCGGTGAACATACAATTTAAAAAACCTTTTGAATTAAAACAGATTCGTGAAGTGTTGGAAAATAGTCCCGGAATAACCGTTATGGACAATCCGTCCCGGAATGAATATCCGCATCCCTTATTTGCAAAGGGGAAAAATGATGTTTTTATTGGTAGAATCAGAAAAGATGAATCGGTTGAAAACGGGTTAAACTTATGGATAGTTGCTGATAACCTCAGAAAAGGAGCTGCAACAAACGCAGTTCAGATAGCTGAAAGAATTCAAAAACTATTTTTTAATTAAATCCAAAATAAAGAATTTATGATGCAGGTTGATACGTTTGACAAATTCATTGTGATAGGGGATCGTTTATTGATAAAGCCCACTAAGGAAAATGAAAAAACCGACAGTGGATTATTTCTGCCGCCCGGTGTTCAAAAAAAGGAAAAGATATTCAGTGGTTATGTCATTAAGACAGGTCCGGGATATCCGATTCCATCTGCTGAAATGAATGATGAATTTTGGAAAAAAGAACAAGAGGAAACAAAATACCTTCCTTTGCAGGCAAAGTCGGGAGATTTGGCCGTATACATTCAAAGTCAATCATTTGATATAGAAATAAATAAAGAAAAGTACGTTATTGTACCTCAGTCAGCCATTTTATTATTGATGAGAGATGACGAAATGATTTAATTTTAAAAATAAGTCACAGATAAAGCCGTTATTTGTCCGTCAATTATAAAAACTATTGGAATTAAATTCTAAAAATCAGTTTACCTTTAATAATTTAGCCGTTTATTCTTTCTTAAGTAACGTATATGATAACATATCTGAAGGGGCTTATAACCGAAAAAAACCCAACTTTCGCTGTTGTTGAAGCAAATGGAGTTGGTTATAAGGTTATGATTAGTTTGCAAACATATACAGCTATACAGAATTTAGCAGAAGGCAAACTTTTCACTACGCACATCGTAAGAGAAGATGCTGAATTATTATATGGATTTTTTGAAGACAGGGAACGGTCTCTTTTTAATTTGTTGATAGGCGTTTCGGGAGTGGGTCCCTCAACAGCTATTTTAGCCTTATCAGCAATGACAGTTTCAGAGTTGGAGTCAGCTATAATTCAGGGGAATGAATCAATTGTAAAATCAATAAAAGGGATTGGAGCTAAAACAGCCGGAAGAATAATTTTGGAAATAAGAGATAAGATTTCGAAAACCGAAGAAGGGCATTCAGAAATTTCAATGTCCTCAAAAAATACATTAAAGGAAGAAGCGTTAACTGCTTTAATATCTTTGGGATTTGTGCGTTCTGTTTCCGAAAAAGCGATTCAGAAATCGATGTCAGAGGCTGGGAATGATCAATCTTTAGAAATGCTGATTAAGTCAGCATTAAAGTATTTATAAATAGAGAAAGCACTTATAGTGGCGGTAAAAACCAACATTAAAAAAACATTGCCGGCATTTCTGATGACCGTTTGTATTTTTGTTTTAGCATTTAATGCTAAGGCATGGATAGGCTCAGATTTGTCCAATGTTTTTGCAATGCATACAGAAGAGGCTGAGGAAGAAGAAGCTTCCGAAAATCAGGATGTCCCGGATTTTACCAATCCTCAAACGCCTAATCCGTTTGATTTAAGCGATCCTCCTGCAATCGAAAAAAGCATTGAATACGATCCCGAAACGAATATGTATATCATAAGAGAAAAGGTAGGGGGTGCTTTTTACTCCAATCCACAATATCTTACTTTTGAAGAATATCTGGAATATGAATCTAAAAGGCAGGAAAAAAATTACTGGAATGAGAGAACAGAAGCTATTACTCTCATTGAAAGACCGGGAATTATTCCTCAATTACATTTAGATGCAAATGTGCTGGATAGAGTTTTTGGAGGTTCTACAGTTGATATCAGACCTTCGGGAAATATTGATTTAACTTTTGGTGGAAATTTTCAACGAATAGATAATCCTACACTAACAGAACAACAAAGAAGGCAAGGTGGTTTTGATTTTGACATGAATATAAATATGAATGTCATCGGAACTATTGGGGATAAACTGAAAATGAATGCCAGTTATAATACTGAGCAAACTTTTGATTTTGAAAACGAAATAAATCTGGAGTATACCGGTGAGGAGGATGAAATTATTCAAAAAATTGAGGCCGGAAATGTAAGTTTTCCTTTAAATACCAGTCTAATTCAGGGAAATCAAAGTCTGTTTGGTGTTAAAACACAAATGCAATTCGGAAGATTGACGGTTACCGGTGTTGTTTCACAGCAGAAATCACAGATGGAGAACATTCAATTGGAAGGTGGAGCTCAGATTAGAGAATTTGAAGTAAAAGCAGATCAATACGATGAAAATCGACACTTCTTTTTGGCGCACTATTTTAGAGATAACTACAATCAGGCAATGAGTAATTTGCCTTTAATTAATTCACTGGCAAATATTACCAGAATTGAAGTATGGGTAACAAACAAAAGAGGTGTCGTTGAGAATGCAAGAGAGGTAGTTGGATTTATGGACTTAGGAGAGCCGGAAAAAATACACAGATCCGACCAAATTACCCGCACAAGCCAACGTCCTTTACCGGCAAACGGAGCAAATGATTTATACAGCAGATTGAATAGCTCCTCGTCTAATAGAAATGCCAATAATGTTGTAAATGTCATACAAGGCTCTCAATTTCAATTAGAACCGGTTCAGGATTTTGAAAAAACATTTGCCAGAAAGCTTTCCTCCAATGAATTTACTTACAATGCACAGTTAGGTTATATTTCACTTAATCAAACTTTACAGCCGGATGAAATGCTGGCTGTTTCTTTTGAATATACTTTTAACGGAGAAGTTTTTAAAGTAGGTGAATTTGCACAGGATGTACCGCCGGATTCTTTGAGCGGAGAAAAAGTGCTCTATTTAAAAATGCTTAAAAGTACGTCTGTAAGGCCTAAGTTGCCCATTTGGGATTTGATGATGAAAAATATCTATTCCATAGGCGCATTTCAGATAAACAGAGAAGATTTTCAGTTGGATGTATATTATGCAGATCCGGGAGGAGGAATTAAGCGCTATATACCTGCGGGGAGCTTACAAGGTCAGCCTTTAATCCGTGTACTTAATTTAGATAATCTTAATCAGCAACTCGACCCACAGCCCGATGGCCGGTTTGACTTTATTCCCGGAATTACGATAAACCCTCAGAATGGACGGATTATTTTTCCTGTACTGGAGCCATTTGGTGCAGATCTTAGAAGCAAATTTTCCAGTAGCGAACAATCTACTTTAGCTAATAACTATGTCTATGATGTTCTCTACGATTCTACTAAAACTGTTGCAATGCAGTTTCCGGAATTTAACCGATATTTAATACGAGGCCGTTACAAATCGGAAATTTCTGCTGAAATTAGTCTTGGTGCATTTAACATTCCCGAGGGTTCTATTCAGGTATCTGCCGGTGGACAGCAACTTGTTGAAGGTACTGATTATACTGTTGATTACAACCTGGGCCGGGTCAGAATTCTAAATGAAGGGATTTTAAATTCCGGTATACCAATTAATGTATCTTATGAAAATAGCGCTCAATTTGGAGTTCAGACAAAAACATTTTTAGGGGCACGTTTAGATTATTGGATAAGTGATAATTTTACCATCGGAGGTACTATTCTGAGATTGAATGAAAGACCTTTTACCCGAAAAGTAAATGTAGGTGACGACCCTATAGCCAATACAATGTATGGCTTGGATGTGAACTACAGCACTGAATCAGAATTTATTACCTGGTTACTGAACAGATTACCATTTTACGAATCAACACAAACCTCATCTGTTAATGTAACCGGCGAGGTAGCCCATTTAAGTCCCGGACACTCTAGAGCTATAGGGAGAGAAGGAACTGTCTACATAGATGATTTTGAAGGTACACGCTCAGCTTACGATATGAAGTTTCCTTCCAGTAGATGGGTTTTGGCCAGTACTCCCCGGAATGCAATAGATGAAAACGGAAACATATTGTTCCCGGAAGCAGAGCTTTCAAATGATTTACGTTATGGATTTAACAGAGCAAGGTTAGCATGGTATAATATTGATCCACTTTTTCTAAGAAATATTTCAAGTACGCCGGACCATATAAGAAATGACCCTGACCAACAGTCAAACCACTATGTGAGGGAAGTTCTGCAAAGAGAGGTTTTTCCAAATAAAGACGATATTAATCCGGGTATAGCTACTACGATTCAAACATTGGATTTAGCTTTATACCCCAGTGAAAGAGGTCCTTATAACTTTGAGTCCTTACCGAATGGTTCGCCGGGAATATCCAGTGGTATTTTACCTGACGGACGATTAAGAGAGCCATCTACCAGATGGGGAGGTGTTTCCAGAAGTATTCAAAATAATGACTTTGAAGCTTCTAATATTGAATTTATTGAATTTTGGGTTTTGGACCCTTTCATCTATGATAGTATAGGTAATAGTGGTTATTTGTATTTTAACTTAGGAAATGTTTCAGAAGATATTTTAAAGGATTCCCGAATGTTTTTTGAAAATGGTCTTCCCGGTCCGAATAGTCCGGTTTCTGTGGATACTACTATATGGGGGAAAGTGCCGAATACTCAGCCAATAACCAATGCATTTGATAACGACCCGGATGTTAGAGCTTTTCAGGATTTAGGTTTTAACGGTTTAAATGATGAAGAAGAAAGAGCATTTTTTCAGGATTTTTTAAACGACTTAAACGGATATCTGGATTCAGATGCGTACAACGCAATTTTTGAGGACCCTGCCGGAGATAATTTTCAGTACTACAGAAGCAGTGAGTTAGATAATAATCAGGTGCCGATATTAGAAAGGTATAAACGCTATAATAACCCTCAGGGGAACTCGCCTGTTCAAACTGGAGCTACCGGATTCTCTTCCGCAGCCACGAACTTGCCTGATTCTGAAGATTTAAACAGAGACAATACATTAAATGAATCTGAGGAATATTTTCAGTACAGGGTTCGCCTTGAACCGGGAATGGATGTAGGCGATTCTTATATAACCGATAAAGTTGAGGCTACGGTTAATTTAAGGAACGGGAATCAGGAAACAGTTACCTGGTATCAGTTTAAAATCCCTATTGATGCGTATGATAACAAAGTAGGAAACATTCCTGATTTTCGCTCTATTCGTTTTATGAGAATGTTTTTAACCGGTTTTGAAGATCCTGTAGTTTTGAGATTTGCAAGATTAGAGTTGGTTAGAAGCCAATGGAGAAGGTACAGACAGTCACTTCTTCAGCCGGGTGAATATATCCCTTCTGACAATATTGGTGACACTTATTTTAATGTTTCAGCAGTAAATATTGAGGAGAATTCTGACAGACAGCCAATCCCATACGTGCTGGCACCGGGTATTGAGCGGGAGCAGCTTTTAGGTGCGCAGAACTATGTAGCTCTTCAAAATGAGCAATCAATTTCCCTGGAAGTTTGTGATTTACAGGATGGTGATGCCAGAGCAGTATATCGGAATATTGATTTAGATCTTCGCTTATTCAGAAGAATGCGCATGTTTATTCATGCTGAGTCGCTTTTAGGTGAAGTGCCTGTAAACGATGGAGAAGTAACAGCTTTTATTCGTTTAGGTAGTGATTTTAAGGATAACTATTATGAATACGAAATACCGCTTACGATTACAGAACCGGGCATTACCGATCCGCAATTGATTTGGCCGGAAGCAAACGAAATGAATTTTCCGCTGGATAGTTTTGTATTGGCAAAACAATTGAGAAATGAAGCAGACATTCCGCCGAATCAACCATTTACTATTACCGATGATCGGGGGAATAATATAACTATTGTTGGAAATCCGGATTTAGGTTTAGTGCAAATGGCTATGCTCGGTATAAGAAACCCGAAAGCAATCGGAGAAACCGGTGATGATGGATCATCAAAATGTGCTGAAGTGTGGTTTAATGAATTGCGTCTGACAGGTTTTGATGAAGAAGGAGGATGGGCGGCTCTCGGTCGCGTTGATATACAATTAGCAGATTTAGGAAGTTTAACCTTGTCTGCCAATATGCATACAATCGGGTTTGGTCAGATTGAACAAAAACTGGATCAGAGATACAGAGATAACTTTTTTCAGTATGATGTTTCTACAAATCTGGAACTTGGTCGCTTTTTACCGGATGCTACCGGATTACGATTGCCTATGTTTGCAAGTTTATCACAATCTTTCAGTACCCCTCAGTATGACCCCTATGAAATGGACATTAAAGTTGATGACAAATTGCGATTTTTGGAAGCTGATGAAAGAAGAGACTACAGAAGAACGATTCAGGACTTAGAAACTATCCGAAGCATCAATTTTACAAATGTCAGGAGAATTAGTCCCAGAGAAGATTTTACTCCAAGAATATACAGTATTGAAAACTGGAACCTTACATATGCTTTTACGGAAACTCAAAGAAGCGATCCCTTTATTGAAAGTGATTTGATTCAAAGGCATCGCTTGTCTTTAGGGTATAACTTTGCTCCTACAGCAAACTATTTTACGCCTTTTGAAAATCTTTTTGGTTCAAACAGCAGTAAATATTTTGACTTGATTAAAGACATTAATATTAACTTTATTCCAAGTAATTTAAGGTTCAGTACAGATTTTAACAGGCAATTTGGAGAGCAACAGTTGAGAATGCTTGGAGATGAAGAGTTTCCTATAGACCCTACATACAATAAAAACTTTACATGGGACAGGCTGTACGGATTTCAATACAATCCATTCCGCTCATTAAATATAGATTTTTCGGCAACCAACAGAGCCCGGATTGATGAGCCTGAAGGCAGGTTAGATACCCGTGAAAAAAGAGATAGCGTGTGGAGAAATGTTCAGGATTTCGGAAGAAATATTGAGTATAGTCAATCCGCTTCAGCAAATTACAATGTTCCAATTAACAAAATCCCTATCTTGGATTGGATACAGTTGAGAACCGGTTATGCAACCACTTATAATTGGCGTGCCGGGCCATTGTTTATGACTCCGGAAGGAGAGCTAGGACCAAGCCCCTACGGAAATACGATTGAGAATAGTCAAAATGTAAGGATTAACGGAGAATTCAATTTACGAAATCTTTATAACAAATGGACATTTCTCAGACCGTATAACAGCAATATGCCGAGGGTAACTGCCGAGCAAAGGGAAACCCGTTTGCGACAAAGAGAGCGATTGTCTAACGACCTGGATCAGTTACGTGAAACCAGAAGGGAGCAGAGGCAAGAGTTAAGAGAGCTTCAGCGTTCTGATGAAGAGAATGAAGCAGAAATTGAAAGAAAAGAACAACGTATAGCTAATACCAATCAGCAAATTCAACGTACACGCCAAAACAGACAACGCGTTCAGGTTCCGGCAAACCCTTTTCTGAGTCCGATTTTAAGACCGGTGCTAAGTTTAAAGAGAATTT
Organism: Chitinophagaceae bacterium; assembly: GCA_007695095.1. Taxonomy (NCBI): domain Bacteria; kingdom Pseudomonadati; phylum Bacteroidota; class Chitinophagia; order Chitinophagales; family Chitinophagaceae; species Chitinophagaceae bacterium. Next base: position 140,752 of record REEL01000118.1, read on the forward strand.
CGGCTACCTACACAGAAAATCGCTCTACTTTTTTACCGGGTTATTTACCTACCACCCGCTTATTGGGAATGGATGATGCTTTTGAAGCACCGGGATTTGATTTTATTTTTGGTTATCAGCCCGGACAAGAGTGGTTAGACAGACTGGCTGATGAAGGGAGAATTACTTCTGATACAAATTTAAACTATCAATTCAGACAAACGACCTCTAAAAACCTTAATGTAAGAGCTAACCTGGAGCCATTCAGAGATTTGAGAGTTGACCTGACTTTTACCCGTACGGAAAGTGAAAACTATACGGAGTACTTTAAGAGACAATTTGAAGGAGGAGAGTTTCAGCACTTGAACCCGACAAGAACCGGGAGTTATTCAATATCATTCCTAAGCTTCCAGACGATGTTTAATGAAGCCAGCGATAATGGATTGTCTGAGACGTTTAAAACTTTTGAACAAAACAGAAGAGTACTTTCTCAACGTTTTGCTGAGCAAAATCCTAATTCAATAGGAGGCTTTCAAAGTCCTGCCGATACTATACCATCTACAGGTTATGCTTTTGGTTATGGGCCATATTCTCAGGATGTGTTGATACCTTCTTTCTTGGCAGCCTATACAGATCAGAATCCGAATGATATTGATTTGTCCCCTTTCCGGAGTATACCATTGCCTAACTGGAGGGTTACATACAATGGTTTAAGCCGAATACCATTTTTGCAAAACATACTAAATTCGGCGAATGTAACGCATGGTTATAATTCTACCTATACGGTCAACAGTTTTATAACAGAGCAGAATTTTGAAGGAGTAAACAAATATGAACCTGAGGTAATAGATACCTTGACCGGTAATTTTTTCCCGGAGATCAATATCCCGCAAATTGTTATTTCTGAGCAATTTTCCCCTCTTTTTGGGATTGATATCACCTGGAAAAATAATATCACTACCCGTTTTGAATATAAAAAATCACGAAACCTGAGCATGTCTTTCATAGATTATCGTTTAAATGAGTCTAAGACAACAGAAACTACTGTCGGTTTGGGTTATCGTATTACAGGGTTAAATCTGCCTATTAGAACAGAGGGAAGAAGAATAAGACTTGAAAATGACTTGAACATTCGATTTGATTTTTCTATACGGGACAATATTACCATTACGCACAGATTAGATCAGAACATAGAAGAGCCTGTTTCAGGTATGCGTACAATCAGATTTTCACCATCTATTGATTACGTTATTAACCGAAGACTGAATATTCGTTTGTTTTTTGACAGAAACCGAACAATTCCGGCAACATCAGCATCTTTTCCTATTACTAATACCCGTGCAGGCGTTACTATCAGGTTCTCACTTGCTCCATAAACCAAGGCAATGAATACAAGGGTTATTAAATCCGGAGGTGAATTAGTAATTTTTGAAAAAGAGAAACTTTTTCGATCGCTTAAGTCGGCGGGAGCAAATGAAGATGAAATTAATCGTGTCTGGCACAAAATAAAGCCTAAAATAGAGGCTGAAAATATCTCCACCCGTAAAATTTTTCAACTTGCTTTTAATACACTTAAAAAGCAAAGAGCCGGAATAGCTGCGAGGTATAAATTAAAAAACGCCATGAGGGAATTAGGTCCTTCAGGGTATTATTTTGAAAAGCTTATGTCTCATGTTTTTATGAATGCAGGCTATAAAACAAAAACAAATCTAATTTTATCAGGAAAATGCATCAATCATGAAGTGGATGTTCAGTTTACGAATCAAAGTGAAGTGAACTGGGCAGAATGTAAATTTTCAAATAAAGCCGGCCAGAAAGTAGATGTAAAAGTGGCTTTATATTTTAGTGCACGATTTATGGACTTAAAAAGTGCCGGAGAGGTATCTGCCAAACCACGAAATTATTTCCCATGGTTGATATCTAATAATCGTTTTACTAAAGATGCAATGGATTATGGTGAATGTGCCGGCATTAAAATGCTTTCATGGGATTATCCAAATAAAGACAGCTTAAAAAAGCTTATTGAAAAACACAATGCATATCCCATAACCTGCCTGACAAGTATTACACTAAATGAAAAAAAACTTTTACTAAGTGAAGATGTGATAGTGTGTAATCAAATAGATATAAATAAACTTGAAAAAACTCTACATTTAAGCCCGGTAAGAAAGTCAAAAATAATTGAAGAATGTAAGTGGCTTAGTTAATACTTAAAAAACTACAAATCGCTCTGTCAATTTAAATTTTTCTCCCTTAATTTTTAGAAAATAAATCCCCGGACTTACCTTTTCCAGATTAATATAACCCTTTTCCAAATTTTTTAGATCAAAAACTCTTCGGCCATCTACATGGTAGACTGTCGCTGATTTAATATTAGATAAGTTATCGGGAAGTTTCCAGTAAAGCATCATTGTTGCAGGATTGGGGTAAACTAAAAGTCTGCTATTTGCGGATTGCAGCTCGCCAAGCCCTGAAATAGTAAGATTATATACTTCAGATAATTCAGAACTACAGCCTTCAGGACTTGTATAAATTACGGTGTAAAAACCACTTTCTTCGGCAGTGTAAAATTGCCCTTCGGCGCCCTCAATTAATTCACCATTTAAAAACCATTGATTGCCGGTTGAATAGGAAGAGGCTAAAACATTTTCATTTGCCGTAATTTCCGGTTCTGCAGGGATTGGTAAAATCTCAAAACTATTATTTGAAACAAAACTGATTATTTCCGGTGAAGAAGCGTGTATACGGATTCTATAATCGTTACCGGCTGTAAGTGATGGTGGAATTATACATTCAATAGGGGCTGCAGTGGTGCTTTCTAAAGTGCCGATTATAACCGGACTGCTGAAGTCACCATTTTCATCTGAAAGCTCAACTGCAAAAACATTTGTTGAGTCAAAAGTTTCAGAGCTGTTAAATGTTATCAAGATTGTGTCACCTTCATTGCAAACGGCTGAAGGTGTAAATTCAGGAGCTTCAAGTGCAAAACAAGCAGTTCTTTCGGGACTGTCAGAACTTCCTACATCAGGACATGGGCTAGCTTGTTCGCGTACCCTTATATGATAATCATAACCCCAGTCAGATAGATTAACATCTATAGGTGGAAATGGAAAAGGACTACCCTGCATATCAATGTCAATAGAAGCCCAAATGTCAATATTATATTGGCCTGCGAGGTCATCTGTTATTCCAAAAATCTGTATGCAACCTGCTTCACCTGCTGAAAATGTATTGTCAGAATAATTTGTAGACCATTCCAGTCCACAGGGTAAATTTACAATACTATCTATAGTGGTAGAACGAATAGGAAAACCACTTGGAAAACCGGGCGGACTGAATTCATCTAAGTTTTTAAAGTTAAGTGTCACAGACAAAGTGCTGTTTCTGACAAAACAAGGAGTTAAATTCTGATCCGGCTCTAATCCCGGATTAACTTGAGTCATGTCCGGAGTACACTGAGCCTGAATGTTTTGAGTAAAAACAATATTACAACAGAAAAGCAATGAAATAAAAACTCGAAAAACCATAAATAATTAATATGTTAAACAAAGAAATTTTTATCAGTACGATTATACAATTATTTTTTTAAAAAGTATTAAAACATAAGTAGCTTATATATAATAAGTTTGCTAATAACTAAAGATTTGATTAATTTTGAAGAATGAAACATTTTTTGTTAACAGTTGCTTTTTTGATAACCGCCATAAATTTAAGTTTTGCCGGAGACATACTTAAAGGCAAAGTTATCGATAGTGAGGGAAATATTCTTTCCGGAGCAAATGTGTATTGGTTGTCATACCAAAAAGGTACTGCTACTGATGAAAATGGTTCTTTTTCTTTAGTGAAACCGGACGAAATGCCTCAGCCTCTTGTAATTAGTTTTGTCGGCTATACTCCTGATACAGTTCAGGTTAGTGCCAAAATGGACTTGCTGACTGTTACTTTGCTTGAGAGCTATTTATCTGAAATAGAAATTAAAGGCAAAAACCCGGCGACTTACCTGTCCAAACGAGCAGCACCGGTACAGGTTATTACCTCTGAAGAGTTAACCAGATCCGCTTGCTGTGATTTAACCGGGTGTTTCGAGACAAATACAGCTGTTCATTCCTCTACCTCAAATGTGATAACAAGTGCCAAGGAGCTTGAAATGCTCGGACTGGACGGAGTTTATAATTATCAAACACTGGATGGTTTCCCACTTTTTAAAGGCTTAAGCTATACTTATGGAATGAGTACCTGGCCGGGAGTATTTGTAGATGAGATTCATATTTCAAAAGGTTCAAATTCTGTGCTTAGAGGCTATGAAGGAATGAGTGGCGAAATAAATTTTGAAACAGTTTCTCCTGCCAAATCAGATAAGTTTTTTCTAAACCTTTATATGAATAATTACCTGGAACATCAGGCAAATACCTGGTTTTCTTTTGGTGATAATAATTACAAAGGACTTATAGGTGCACACTACACAGGGCCGGGAAGAGAAACAGACAGAAATAATAATGGATTTTTAGATCAGGCAGTTATTGAACGATATATGTTTGTGAGTAAAAATTCTTTATCTGTAAATCGATTGAAATGGGATAATACTTTACGCTGGGTAAGTGAACACAGAAGGGGTGGAGAAACAGGTTTTGTTCCTTCGCAACATCGTTTGCAATCTGAAGTATATGGGCAATCAATCAGTTATTTTCAACCGGAATTTTACTCGAGACTCAGTTGGAAAATCAATGATTTTAATACTCTTTTATTTAATGTTTCTGCTTCATATCATCAGCAGGAAAGTTATTACGGAACCACCTCTTATGAGGCTGAGCAGACAAGCCTTTTTGCAGAGTTAAGGCATGATATAGAGTTTAATGATATTAGTGAGTTAAAATATGGATTACAGTTTCGACTACAGGATATTACTCAGAAAATAGAGTTTGCTGAAACTGTTCCGCATAAGAATTATGAAGGAAAGTATCGAAAAGAAGATTACACTACCGGATTTTTTGCTGAAAAGCATACAAATTTGATATCTAACAGATTAAACTTAGTTAAAGGTGTTCGCATAGATCATCATCAGCAGTTTGGAGTTAATGTTACCCCGCGCTTATTAATTCGTTACAGCCTTTTGCCGGAACTGGAAGCCCGTGCGTTGATAGGTACTGCCTGGAGAAGTCCTGATTTTATTCCGGAAAATACAGCTTTGCTGAGCTCGGGAAGAGATATGCCGGTGCATATGTTTCACCTTTTGCCTGAAAGAAGCCTGAACTACGGAGCACAACTTGTTTATAACTGGAACCATCACCAATTGAATGGTTATATAAGCGGGGAGTATTTTTTTACCCGATTTTCAAGAATGCATACACCTGATTTAGATGTTCCCGGAATTGTGGGTTTGCCTGCCGGTGGAATTGAAGCTTATTTTGGAAACTTCCTTTTTGAAAAGGGTCTGAATATTAATGATAATATAGATCTTAAAGCCGGTTATGTCTATCACCATTCAGCCAGAGAATTAGACGATGAGAAAAAGAAATTTGATTTAAGTCCTACGCATAAGTTTTTAGCTGTTGTTTCATTCAATGCTTTTGATAATCGCTTAAAAACAGATGCAAATCTTCATATTTACGGTAAGCAAAGACTGCCTCAATTGATAGCTGTGGAAGATGAGAATACTACCGGATACACTAAGCCATTTGCGGTACTGAATTTTCAGATTGGCTGGTCATTTGATAAAATTGATGTGTATAGTGGTGTAGAAAATGTCTTTGATTTCCGACAAAAGCAGCCCATTTTGGGTTATGAAAACCCATTTGACTCAAATTTTGACCCGTCAATTGTTTGGGGTCCGGTTAGAGGAAGAGAAATCTACGCAGGTATCAGGTGGAGGCCATTTAGCAATTAATTTTTTTTTGCATAATGTAAATTGAATTTAAGAGTTTAATCTTTACTATAGTTTTACAGTGTCCTGAAAAATTTTAAAAATGAATTTCGTCTTATTATCCATTTTAAGCTTTCTGCTTAGCAGCATACATGCACAACAATCGGCAAATGAAAAAGGAAAGTTACCAAACGAGTTTTTTTTGCAGTTTTTAGAGCAAAAATATAACTATCAAACCGATGATTTTTTGATACTTGTTTCTGTAAAAGAACAAAAACTTTTTTTGTATAAAAATAAAGAGTTGTTGGAATCCTATGTTATTTCAACCAGTAAATACGGTATAGGACAGGCTGCCGGAAGTTATAAAACACCATTGGGAGCACATATAATTAAGTCAAAAATAGGAGATGGTGCCGCCTCCGGTTCTGTATTCAGGGGAAGGGTTTTTACCGGTAAAATTGCAGATGTTGTTCATGAAGCAGTTGCCACGGATGATGATTTTGTTACTACGAGAATCCTTTGGCTTCAGGGACTTTCCAAAGGTTTTAATCAGGGTGATGGGATTGATTCTTACAAGCGATATATTTATATACACGGAACGCATGAAGAGGGGTTACTAGGTAAAAAAGCCTCTCACGGTTGCGTAAGAATGAGTAATAAGGAAGTAATTGAGTTGTATAACAAAGTACCGGAAGGAACATTTGTTTATATTTTGGATGCTGAAAACAGACCCGCTCCCGTTGACGACATAAATCTTAAGGTGTTTAAGTAGAGGTTTGGTGTAGCTTTTGATAGAAAGACCTCATTATTCACCTTAATTTGAAAGGGATATATGTTGAAAGGGATATATTGCCACTTTTCTAATGCACTCACTTTGACTTGATTTGACTCCACAAAACACAAGGTGCTCAGTGTTAACAATAGCTCTAAGGATGAATTGTAAAATACAAAAATGAGTAATGATTGAATATTTCCCAAGATTTTCCATTTGACTTCATCAATTTGCCATTATTAACTCCCTTACTAACCCTTTTTTTAGAAAAAAAAGGTTAACAAAAAAATCGCGGCTGAATTCCTCCTTAATTTACAGAGCTATCTCATTATGATATGACTCACCCTGCACCCTCTCTTTTGCTAGTGAGGGATTTGTGGTAAAAGTTGTTCTAAGAAATTGAAATAGTACAGCCTTCTTCTATTCTGTCATTAGGAGGCATCTCCGTATTAACAGGCGGACGTTTCACTATCACTCAGAGCGAAAAACTGATTTCAGAGATTTACATAAACTGCTACCTTATTACTTTTACACTTTATAAACTTTATACTATCAACTTCAATCTAAGCAAGCAACTACCTGAAAGTATATCTTACACTTAAGCCGGCATTAACAAGTCCAAGATAATTAAATCTGTTTCTGAGTCCATAAAAGCCTACTGCCGGAACAATGTCAAGGCTAATGGTAAAAGGGACTTCCGGAAATTTAAATTCCATACCTCCAACAAAGGCGACTCCTACATCAGCAACAACACCTTCTCCACCGAAAACAGGATGATGTCCCCTGTTTATAGTCGCAAAGTAGCCTCCACCACCAATATACCAATACAATCCGTCAGCTCCGGGTACAGCAAAATGATGCTCATATAGCCCGGTAACCATAAATCCTCTCCAACCGGCTGAAAGTATCAGTTCAAGTGCACCCTCCTGTGAAACAAAGTGCTTAAATGTGATTCCGGCCGGATATCCTCCTCTTAGTCCAATCGCTGACTGATATTCCTGAGCTTTAATATCGTTTTGATTACTCATCAATAAAGCGAAAGACAAAATAACTATCAAAAATGCTCTCATAGCAAAAACTTTAATTAATATATTTTTAACAAAAATATAGCTATTGCTTAAGTAGGAGAAAGTTTTTTTTAACAAACATAATATATTTTTAATAATAATGTTTAATATACAAGTTTGACTTAACTGTACTGTGTAAAATTTTTTTTAAAATGCTATTGAAAAACAGTGCAATAAATTAATAAACAAAGCATAACATATATCATAAAGGATTCTTTTGGTGTGTGTTTTTTTATTTTTTTCTCACTTTTTTATATTTCATTGAATTCATTTAACAAGCTCTTTATGAAAAATATAAATCGGAAAATATTAATACTATCGACTATCCTTTTTGCAGTTTTGGTTATAAATATTGGTTGTGAAAAGAAAGATAGTTTTCAAAATCCTTGTTTTGCAGCTGAGCAGTTAAAAGATCCTGTTGCAATTGAGGACGAACAACTTTATGGAAAATGGATTTTCGAAAGTTTTCAAAAAGCAGGTAGCGATTTTTTAGATAAAGAAACGCCTCCCTTTACTTTTAAGAAAAAAATGCAAATTGAAATTACAGATGAAGAAATGATACTTTGGCAGGGGCCTGTAAATAGCGGATGGACAGAGTTTTCAACTTTTGAAAATCAAAAAATTCAAATTCAGACTCAAGGTTCAACTCAAGTTGGGCGAACAAATCTTGAAGCTGAATGGGAAGACAGGTTCTTTAGTGCTTTTAATGAAACAATCTGTTACCTGTTTGAAGATGATGAGTTGATACTGAATTATAAAGAAAACAATTCTTGGTTTCAAATGAATTTTTACAGAAAGTAATTAATAAAAACTAAAATGAATAATATAATGAAGGGCAGTAAAATTCTGATAATAACAATACTGTTAATTAGCTTATCTTTTATGAAAACTCATGCTGATGAAAAAGAAGATTTGGTATCACATGAAATTGGAATTGGACCGGCATTGATAAGTTATAAATACTTAGGTAAATCTTCAGATTCTAATGGTGCTTTTCGGAGTGGGATAAGATTTGGTAATTTATTGTCTTTTTCAGCAATTAACTATATGCTGAATATAGGATATGAGAGACATGTAAGTTTGAACGAAGCAAATAATGTAATTTTTCTTTATGGCCTTGATGTGACGGGCATTGGTTTTGGAATCAGTGGGAACTACTTTATAGGTGGTGGTCCGGTTATTGGAGTCTGCTATCATATTAATAACAGATTTACAGCAAATCTTGAAGCAGGCGTAAGTTATGGATTTCTCAATACCGGAAATGATTGGAGTGATGGAATCATATTTCATAGAAATATGAATTTCATGATTGGATATAGATTTTGAGGATAAGTAAAAGTTAGCTTTAGTGTATTTTATTGCAAATACGCCAAATTAGAGATATACTACAAGAAAACATAGGTTTTATTGGCTGGATAAATCACCACATTAATGATACTTTTTGTTTAACAAATTATCTTATACACTAAAAAAGACACCAATTATTTTCTTCTTTTCAACATCAATGCAACCGTATGCCAAACTGCACCGGCTAAAATAAGTGCAAGTCCGCTCAGCCAAATGCTTGGTTCTATCCAAAATGCCAGTGTGAGGCAGGAGATTAACCCCAAAACAGGAATCCATTTAGAGTATAATCTTTTTTCTTTGGGCAGTTGTAAAGCCGATAAATTGGTGATTGCATAATAAATCAGTACTGTAAATGCACTAAATGACCAGGTGAATACCACATCCCTGCTCAATACCAGTATCGCTATGATTAGTGTGGTTGCCCAAATTGAATTCACAGGGCTTTGACTGACAGGATGTACATTTTCCAATTTTGCAGGCAAGTCTCTTCTTCTTGCCATGCCCAGCATTACACGCGATAAACCTAAAATGAGATTAAGTAATACCCCTGCCATCGCTGTAATGGCAGCCAGAGAAACAATGAGGCCCAAGCCGGGTAGTGATATTGTTTGAGCGACAATCATCAGCGGAGCAGCCCTGCCTTCAACAGTCTGTCCGAAAGCCTCAGGTTCCATCACTTGAATAGCGGTGAGCGAAACCAATAAGTAAATAATCACAATGAAAAACATACTCATTATGATTGCTTTGAGGATGGTTTTTTTCGGGTTCACCACTTCTTCTCCCAAGGTGGCAATTCGTCCGTAACCGGTATATGCCACAAACATCAGTGCTGAAGCATACACGACCGAAGAATAGGCTAAGTCATCAAACATATTTTGGATTGGTTTGACAGGCACACCTTGTGAATATACGCCTCCGAGAACCAATGCTAAAAGTCCAAAAAGTGTAAATGAAACAATCAATACATTCGCTGTATTAGTTCTTTTAATACCTCCGGAAACTAAAGCCGAAATACTGAAAAGTATCAAAAGCCCGGCTCCTGCAAGCACCCATTTTGAAGTTTGTATGTCGAAAAGATAAAAAATATATCCGGTGCAGCCCAGTACGGCAGTAGCTGCCGAAGCAGATTTTGCAATCAAAAACATCCAACCGGCGGTAAACCCCCAATATGAACCTAATACACTGTATGCATATTCGTAGGTTCCGCCACTGACAGGGAAATTAGCCGCAAGTTGTGCACTGCTCAATCCATTCAATATTGCGACTATGGCTGCAATGATAATAGCGATAAAAATACCGTTTCCGGCAAACTGTGTTGCAATTGCCAGGCTGACAAACAGGCCGGTTCCCAAAATTGAACCCAGCCCCATCATGATGGCTCCGGGTGTTTTAATCGAACGTTTGAGTGCGTTTTTCAATGGTATTTTTTTCGTTTCGTAATACGCCAATGAAATTTATCATGGGCAACTTCAATTTGTTAAATATTTGTTAACATGATAGCTGTAATCTTCAGTCAGAAAACTTAAATTGAAGCTTGAGTTTTTTTACAATCATTTTATTCCGGAAGTTAGTTTTTTATCTATTGACCGGGCGCCTCCACCCCTCATTAACAGAAATAAACTACAAAAAAGCATAGCCAAATCGTTACGGGATTCGTGCAACATACTCAGCAAACCATAATGCTCAAGTTCGCGTAAGCTAAAGCCCAAAAACTCGCTCCCCAGTAAAATTGGAATTTTAGTTGTAAACAAAGCAACCAGCATGATGATAATGAGCGGTACAGCAGCAAAACGCGTAAAAAGGCCAATTAAAATCATTAAGCCAAAAATGATTTCAGCACCGGCGACAAAATATCCGTTAAATTCCGGAAAAGGAATGCCGATGCGTTCAAATCTGCCGCCACCTCTGAGGGCAGGATAAATCAGTTTTTGTATCCCTTCGGAGAAAAAGACAAGCCCTACAACAAATCGGATCAAAATTGTTGCTCGATTATTGTCCGTCATTAAAAGCTTATTGATATAACTGCTCATTTGTAAGTTTTTTCAAAGATATTATTTTTAAAGTTGAAGTGCAAAAATCGCAGAGATAGGAGATAGGAAGAAGGTATTAGCAGTCATCTCCATAATGGAACTTTGTGATACGGAAGGCTGGAAGATGGGAGCGGGAATTTGATGAATGGCAACCCCTCCCGTCAGTGCGCTTTTAAAGTGTCAGACAGGTTTTTGTAAAGACAAACTTGAGTCTATAATCATTTTGTGTTATATTTGTGTATAAGCCATACACATTATGCATACTAATATTGAAATAGATGAAAAGCTGATAAGAGAAGCCATGAAAATCAGCCGGTTAAGTACAAAAAGAGAAACGGTTGAGTTAGCACTTAAAGAATTAATCGCTGCAGCTAAACGTAAACGTTTTTTGCAATTAAAGGGAAAAGTGAAATGGGATACTAACCTGGATAAATTGCGACAAGTATGAATGAAGTAGTAGTCAAGTACTAAGTGCTACTTTGCGCAAACCATTGTGAACTTTGTGTTACTGAGGGCTGGAAGAGGGTTAATGGCACCCCTCCCGTAAGCACGCTTTCATAGCGTCAGACGGGTTGTTGGAGTTGAAACAACACTTCAAAATATTCTTCAAAAAATTGTATAAATTTGAATTAAAGAATTTTAGACACATGAAAAGTGCGATTTTTACAAGTGAATCAGACAAAGACCTTAAACTTCTTTTGGAACTGGCAAAAAAACTGGGGATAAAAACTAAAGTTTTATCAAAAGAAGAATATGAAGATTTAGGATTAAAGTTGGCAATGGATAAAGGTAAGATCGGTGAATTTGTTGATACAGAGAAGTTTCTAAAAAGCTTGAAATGATTGTTTAAATTTATAAGTCGTTGGAAAAGGACATGCTTCAAATCAATGACAAATCTGTTAAATCCAAACTTACCACAATTATTAATCAGATGCTTGAAGCATCAGGTTTAAAAGAAATTCAGCACATAAAAAAATTAAAGGAACCAAGAACTATTATAGAATCAGAATTTGTAATTACAGACTTGGAATCATAGTTGATAGTAATCAAGTTGAACTGATTAGATTGTTTACCGAAAGGATATTTATAATTACTTCCCATAAATGATTAGGTGATTGATTTTTAAAAACATTTATTGTTTTATTGCTAACCATATAGAATAATTCAAAAAAATTTACCTCTCTCGTCGGCAAACTTTCTTAGCATAAGAAGGGTTGTTATAGAGTTTCATATATTGCAATTATTGCACAAGATGTGATGCATACGTAAAATAGTACTAATGAGAAATAAATTTTACGCTCTACCCGGATGACTTTTTGCAAAATTGAAGCTTCTAAATTTTGTAAGTTGTTAGGGAAAAAAAACGGTATGATTAATTCAACCATTATTTGAAAATCCTTAAGTCCGGAATTTGCAAGAAATTTAAAAATAGACTTATCGGCAATTTTATTCAATTGGCTTAAATACACAAAGTGGTAGTAAAATTTGAAGTATTGGGCAAATATGCCAATGTATAAAAAATAAAATAAATAATCTGTTGGAATCATGTGCTTAAAAGCAGTAAATATTTTTTTCTTAATGCAATGAAAACACTAATCATACAGCAAACCTACTATTGATTGTAAATTTATTCAACCCTTTTGCTACTATATCCACCACTCATTTTTTAGAATCAAATCCAATATATTTTTGCAACTTGTTTTGTTTAGTTTTTTTATGTTTTTGCTTACCACTATCATTTAAACAATTTTGTAAAAACCTATTTTTAAACAAAACAGTGAATCAAACTTAAATTTTGTAATTTTGTATTTAATGATACAGCAGGTGGGCTTTTTGTTTGCTAACTGTTTTCATTGCAATTAAACACTAAACCTAAATTTTTTGCTCATGAAACTTAAGATATTTTTAATCATAATTAGTGCAATCTTTTTGTTAGAAAGTTGTGTTCCGGCTCAAAAATTGGATGATGAGCGCAAAAGAACAGAGCGTTTAGAAAGTGAAAACACCCGCTTAGTAAGCCGGGTACAGAATTTAGAAGAGGATAATAAAGAGAAATCTATGCAGGTTGCCGAAACTCAGAGGGCAATTCAAGGATTAGTGCAGGATACAACCAGTTATGGCTTGCGATACAGACGAATGCGTGAAATGAATGATGATTTGAACAGATTATACGAAGAGGTAATTGAACAAAATAAAAACCTCTTACAAACCTCAAGTTCAGAACAGGAAAGACTTACAAGAGAATTAGATAATAAGATTCGGGAACTCAATGAGAAATCTAAAGATATACAAAAGCAGGAAAATGAATTATTAGCTCTTCAGCAGTCTGTTCAGCAGCAACGCTCTAATATTGATGACCTAAACGTAAACCTGAAGGAAAGAGAAAAAAGAGTAGAAGAACTAGAAAGTCTGATAGCTAAGCAAGACTCTGCAACCAAAGCTTTAAGAGAAAATATTGCACAATCACTTTTAGGTTTTGACAAAGAAGACCTAACGGTTGAAGTTCGGGACGGCAAGATTTATGTCTCTCTGGCTGAACAATTACTGTTTCAATCAGGGAGTATACAGGTTGACCCCAAAGGAGTTCGTGCTTTGAAGTCTCTGGCTGAAGTTTTATCCCGTCAGGAAGATGTTTCTATAATGATAGAAGGCCATACCGATAATGTACCGATAAGAACATCCTGTATAAAAGATAACTGGGATTTAAGTGTCCTGAGAGCTACATCTATTATACGAATTTTAACTGAAAATACCGGATTGGATTCTCAAAGAGTAATTGCTTCCGGAAGAGGAGAGCATTTGCCGGTAGCTACAAATGAAGATAGGGCAGGCAGGTCTTTGAACAGAAGAACCGAAATAATTGTTGCTCCTGATTTAGATCAGGTATTTCAATTGCTGGAAAGTAATTGATGATAATTAAACCATGCGCGAAGAAACAGCATACATAGGAGAAAAAAAAGAGTCGACAAAGGTTAAAGAAATGTCATTTGTAGACCATCTTGAAGAATTAAGATGGCACCTCATTCGATCAGCAATTGCACTTTTTACCTTTACGATTATAGTTTTTTTATCAAAAGAGTTAATCTTTGATACACTGATTTTTGGACCAACAAAATCATCTTTCCCAACCTATGTGGGTCTTTGCCAACTTTCATCAGCTTTAGGATTAGGTGATCTGCTTTGTCTGGGTGATTATTCATTTATTTTTATTAATACCGAAATGGCCGGACAGTTTCTGGTCCACCTGAAGGTGTCTTTGGTATTGGGTTTTGTATTAACTTTTCCCTATTTATTTTGGGAGTTGTGGAGGTTCATAAAACCCGGACTTTATCAAAAAGAAATAACTTACACAAGAGGAATCGTCTTCTTTAGCAGTTTGCTGTTTTTTACCGGAGTCTCTTTCGGATATTTCATTTTAACCCCTTTTGCTATTAATTTTTTCGGTACTTATTCCGTTACTGACATTGTAAATAATACCTTCACACTGACCAATTACACCGGGTTTTTAACCATGTTTGTATTGGCTTCCGGCATATTGTTTGAATTACCCATGGTAGTGTATTTTCTATCGAAACTGGGGCTTTTGACACCCAAAATCATGAAAACTTACCGTAAACATGCTTTTGTAGGGATTGTAATAGTAGCTGCGGTGATTACACCGGCAGATGTTGGAACACAACTTTTAGTTACCGTTCCTGTATATGTTCTGTATGAATTTAGTATTTTCATATCAGCCAATGTTGAGCGAAAAAGGTTAAAAGATAATTTATAAAAGATTTTTTATGCAAAAAATATCAATCGGATCTGATCATGCCGGCTTTGAACTGAAGTCTAAAATCATTGATTATTTGAAAGAAAAGCAAATTGACGTAAAGGATAAGGGTACTTTTTCGGAAGATTCCGTTGATTATCCGGATTTTATTCATCCTGTAGCGGAGGCTGTAGAAAAAGATAAAAATGTCATTGGGATAGTTATTTGTGGTAGTGCAAATGGAGCTTGTATAACAGCTAATAAACATCAAAAAATCCGGGCTGCACTTTGCTGGTCGCCGGAAATAGCAACTCTTGCCCGCCAACATAATGATGCAAATGTTTTATGCCTGCCTGCCCGATTTCTGGAGACCTCAACTGCCATTGAAATTCTTGACTTATTTCTAAATACAGATTTTGAGGGAGGAAGACATCAGAAACGAGTAGATAAAATACCGGTATCTCCAATCACAAAAGACGGCAATTAAATACTCCCTTTGATTAGCAGCATTTAGATTTCACTAATTCATTCAAATTTTAACTTATGAAAGTGCCTTTTTCACCTCCCCGTATAGACGAAAAAATTATAAAGGCAGTAGAGGAAACCCTGCGAACAGGTTGGATATCAACCGGCCCTAAAACAAAATTGTTTGAGCTGGAATTAGAGAAATATACCAAAGCTCCTAAAATTTTATGTTTGAATTCTGCCACCGCCGGTCTGGAGTTAATCATGAGATACTGGGGAATCGGACCCGGTGATGAGGTAATTGTCCCGGCTTATACCTATTGTGCAACAGCCAATGTGGTAATGCATTGCGGCGCAAAACCTGTTATGGTTGATTGCGGAGAAGATTTTAATATTTCACCGGAGAAAGTTGAAAAGGCAATTACCGGCAGAACTAAAGCCATTGTGCCGGTCGATATAGGCGGTTATCCCTGTGATTACGATGCCTTATATGATATAATTGATAAAAAGAAACATCATTTTAAACCCGGTAATCAGCTGCAAAAAAAGCTTGGCCGTATTATTTTAGTAGCAGATTCCGCACACTCTATCGGAGCTTCCTATAAAGGAAAATCTTCGGGCATACTGGCAGATGTATCTTCTTTTTCATTTCATGCGGTCAAAAATCTCACTACCGCCGAAGGTGGAGCATTGTGTTTAAATTTACCCGAACCCTTTAACAACAAGGATATTTACGATTATCTCAATACTCTGTCTCTGCATGGTCAAAATAAAGATGCTTTATCAAAATTTACAAAAGCAGCCTGGGAATACGATGTTATTTACCCCGGTTACAAATGCAATATGACAGACATTCAGGCCAGTATGGGATTGGTAGAGTTGGAAAGATATGAAAGGGAAACACTCCCAAAGCGAAAAGAAATCTTTGATTTTTACTCTGCTGAACTAAAAGCATTTGATTTTTTTCAAATCCCGGAGTATGAAAGTGAGCATAAAAAAACCTCCTATCACTTATATTTACTTACGATAGCAAATGTCACAGAGGCTCAGCGTAATGAAATCATTAAAAAGGTTTTCGAGAAAGAAATTAGTGTTAATGTGCATTACAAACCTCTGCCATTGATGAGTTATTATCGCGATATGGGCTATACCTTAAAAGGGTTGGATGTAAGTAAGCGAAAATATGAACAGGAAATAAGTCTTCCCGTGTTTTTTGATTTAACGAAGGAACAGCAACAGCTTGTTATTAAATCTTTGGTGAGCAGCTATCAGGAGGTTGTTGGATAAAACGACTCAGGATGAAGCGAATTTTTGATATTTTTTTCTCTGCTACAGGATTGGTTTTTCTTTTTATCCCATTCCTGATTGTCGCTTTATGGATAAAGACTGATTCAAAAGGGGCTGTTTTTTTTAAACAAAAAAGAATTGGTCTAAATGCAAATCCCTTCTATATCTATAAGTTCAGAACCATGTTTGTGGATTCGGATAAAAAAGGGCATTTAACTGTCGGGCAAAAAGATAATCGAATAACAAAAGCAGGATTTTTTCTTAGAAAGTATAAAATTGATGAGCTGCCTCAATTGATAAATATACTTTTGGGAGAAATGAGTTTTGTCGGTCCAAGACCGGAAGTTGAAAAATATGTGAATTATTATAACGAAAGCCAGCGCCAGGTTCTGAGCGTAAAACCCGGCTTAACAGATTTTGCTTCATTAATGTATTTTGATGAAAATAGAATACTGGAATCCAAAGAAAATCCGGAGGAAGCCTATATAAAAGAGATTATGCCCCATAAATTGAAATTGAATCTGGAGTATATTCAACAACAAAGCTTTTTGCTGGACCTAAAAATAATTTTCAGAACATTGTTACGAATTGCCGGTTAACGACCGGGAGGTAGAACATTTGAGCGTGGGGACGACCTTCTGGGCTGTTTGTCTAAATTTTGTTCTTTAGCACCTTCCACTGACGGACATCCATGCCTGTTGCAATTCGTCAGACTTACAGAAGAAAATAGAATAATTATGATTAAAAGTAGTCTCATGGTTTTCAGTTTACAAGATTAAAAAAAATCTTTGCCCACATTAAGCTAATGTAAAATTAAGAAATTTATTGTCATCAAAATCATTTCACTAAAAATCCTTAAATCTAATCTGAACAAATATGGATTTTCAAGTTTTAATCTGTTTTTTGCTTAGTATTTAGAAATATTTAAATAAAAATGAATTACGAAAATTTTTAAAAGATGTTGGCTTTATAACTGTTTTCCACTTGATTATCTCTAGTTTTAGAAAATTTTAGAAAAAATTGTATATAAATCTTGTAATTTTTTTTTCGAAGATAAAATGTATAAAATACTAAAAATCAATAGGTTAAAAGAAACCTTGTCCGCAAAGCCTTGATTTTGCTATAATATTATCGATTAAATTGTCCTTAAAAATTTGTTTGTTAATGATAGTATTCTAAATTTGTATTCACCAAACCATTATTTTTTTAACATAAATCTTTGCACTATGAACAAAGGAGAATTAATCAATCAAATCGCAGAAGAAGCGGGTTTAACAAAAACTCAGGCAACTTCAGCATTAAATTCAGTACTTGACAATGTGGTAACCACATTAAAAAAGGGAGACAAAGTAACTTTAGTAGGTTTCGGAACTTTCTCGGTATCTAGCAGATCAGCAAGAACCGGAAGAAATCCACAAACCGGAGCTGAAATCAAAATCCCGGCGAAAAAAGTTGTAAAATTCAAAGCCGGAAAAGAGTTTTCTGACAAAGTAAAGTAAATTTTTAACAAATTACTTAATGCAAAGAGTAAGGCCAGACGGCTTTACTCTTTTTTATTTATGGCTAAATGGGGAATAGCTCAGTTTTTTGAACAGTTGTGGTGGAGGATTTATCTAAAAAATAAAAATCCTGAGGCATACATTCTATGGAAAAAAAAGTACTGGGAAACTTTTTTGAAACAAATCCCTGAAATAGCCTTCCCCAAAACTGCAAATAGTAGAATTTTAGACGCCGGATGTGGACCGGCAGGAATATTTCTGATTTTGCAAAATCAGAATTTTATAGCAATCGATCCCCTTTTTAACTATTACAAAGAAAAATTCCCCGCATATAACAGTTACTACAAACCGGAAGACTCTTTTATTAATTCTAAAATTGAATCTTTTTCAAGCACCGATAAGTTTGATTTAATTTTTTGCCTCAATGCCATCAATCATGTCGAGGATATTGATAAGGCTTTGACCCGATTGGCAGAGTTAAGCAATGAAAAAGCTACACTTGTTATAAGTACTGATGTACATAATTATACTTTTTTTAAAAAAATATTTCGGTTTTTTTCTTTTGATGTCCTGCACCCTTATCAGGGAGATTCAAACTATTATGAAGAAAAACTAAAAAAAGCAGGATTTTCTATTCAACGGGATTTTGTAAAAAAAAGGGAGTTCTTTTTTACGTATATAGTTTTTGTCTGTAGAAAAGATTAAGCTTTCAAAGCCTGATTAGTCGACCTCTGTATCCAGAGCGTTTATGTTTATCAAACTTTCCGTAGTAGAATCTATGTGTTCGATGATATCTAATAGTTTGATTACATTTACATCAGACCCGCCTTTCAAATGTTCTAATTCAAAATGATATACATCACCTTCCTCAAAAACATCATTTATCTCTTTCAACTCATTACTCATAGCTAAATTTAGTGTTGTTTCAAATATATCTTCCCTAAGTTTAGATAGATTATTTACAGTTTCATAAAGCATTTCCCTATAAGTACTTTCCATAAAATACACATTTAAAATTAAATAATAACACTCCATTAAGTTACGAAAATTCTAAATATTTTTAAAATAAAATGAAGAGAAATTTGACCTTTTTTATAAAAAAGAAGCAATTTGATAGAACTTTGAAAAGTAAATTCTATTTTTGCGATGTTATAGGTTCTTAACTTAAATTGTAAGTAAGATTAAAAGGGAATCAGGTGATCAATTTTGAAAATCCTGAACAGTTCCCGCTGCTGTAAGCTCTATAAACTTTTCAGAACTTCATTGCCACTATTCTTTCGGGAATGGGAAGGCTACTGAAAAGGGAGTAAGTCAGAAGACCTGCCTGTATCGTTTTTATTCATAGCTTTCGGGAAAAAAAGCAGTGAGTAGATAGTAGCATACATATCTATTCTTACGTTTATTTTCCGCATGATTTATGAATGATTAAAGTGTTTACACTAAATCATTAATTATGTGGTGTTTTTCAGCCCTTTTGGGTTTGATTTTTGGTCTTTTACCGTATTTTTCTGCCGGCAACAACTTTGGCAGTTCAATGCCGGACTCTGTCTTATTACCTGAAGTTTTTATTAAAGAATCCAGGCTTGCTTTTTTAGACAGACCTTTTCAGGAAAAAATGGATACTGTTTTTCTTTCCAAAGCAAAAACACCTTCTTTAAGTAGTTTTTTAACGCAACATAATACGGCTTATCTCCGAACGAACAGCCCCGGTCTGTTGTCGACAATGACAATAAGGGGAGGCGCAGCTGTTCATACCCGTGTGCTGTGGAATGGTTTTCCGATTCATAGTCCCATGAATGCATTGGTTGATTTTTCTCTCCTGCCTCTCTACTTTATTGATCAGCTGGATGTAGTAAATGGAAGCAGTATGTCTATGCCGGGCGAAAGTGGCCTTGCAGGAACTGTTATTCTCAATTCTAAAGCGCCGGCCTCAGGAACTCGTTTTTCAGCTACCTCCTCTTATGGAAGTTTTAGCGAGTTAAATCAACAACTTCAGTTTTCGCATAATTATGATGCAGGAAGCTTTAATTTAAGAGCATTTTACCATCAGTCAACAAACAATTTCAGTTATTCAACTCCTGATAACAATGAGAACAGACGTTTGTCAAATGCTGAAAGCTACCAATCCGGGGTTCTCGGTGAAAAGTATTTGCATTTATCTGACAGGCAGCGTTTAGCTTTTCGTTTTTGGTTTCAAGAGGCTAAAAGAGAAATTCCTCCTACTATCTTTCAGGATAAATCCCTGGCTTTTCAGCAAGATTTGATTTACAGACCTCAAATAGAGTGGCATGTCAATTTTAGTCCTTCATTAAATTTTCGCTTTAGTTCTTCAGCTTCTTTTGAAGAAGTTTTATACGATGACGAAGCTGCAGATTTATTCAGTACTAACCGATCACAAAGTTATTTTCAGGACTTGGAATTAGTCTGGAAGCCTAATACTCAACATCATTTTTTGTTTGCTTTGAGAAATCAATATCAAACTGCCCGGGCAGATGGATACAGTGAAAGGGCAGAACAAATGGATTTTTCATTTTTAACAGCCTATAAAGGATATTATTTAAACAGGCGGGGAGGCTATGCTTTGTCGCTTAAGGGATTAGCTGATGAAACGGACTTTTACCCTTCAGGAGCAGTTGAAAAATGGTTTTTAATCTTAAAAAATGTCAGATTAACCGCCAAGACTCATTATGATTTCAGAAAACCCTCTTTTAATGATTTATACTGGGTCCCGGGTGGGAATCCGGAACTTCTGCCTGAGATTGCATTTGGTCAGGAAATAGATCTTGAGACAATTATGTTCAGAGAAAATTCAAGTTTTGATTTGATCTTTAATACTGCAATTTTTCACAGAAAGACAACGAATTATATACAATGGAGGCCGGGGAATAACAATTTCTGGGAGGCCTTTAACCTCAGTGATGTGACGGCAATGGGAGCAGATTTGAGTTTAAGTGCACAGTACAGTATGGCTGAACATTCCTTTAAACTAAGCCCATCGATTAGTTATGTTCGTTCATATTTAACAGAAAGTCCTGCTAAAGAGCAGTTGATTTACACCCCTGAATTTATGGGAAGTATTAATTTTTACTGGCTTTTCAAACGGATATCCCTGATTGCTGAATGGCAATATACAGGCGAGCGATATCTCACAACAGATAATTCACAAAGTTTACAGGCATATAATGTTTTGAATATGGCTTTTCAATATCAGTTATTAGAGAATAAGCATAATGTTTTGCTTTTTTTCAGGGCAAATAACTTGTTCAATGCGACTTATCAGAATATGTCTTCCCGTCCAATGCCGGGAATAAATTTTAAAGGCGGAATACAATATACTTTTATCAAATAAACCAATTTTTATGAAAACAATGAAGACTCTTTTATCAATTTGTATTATTATGCTTGTATGCGTAGGCTATGCAAAAGCAGACGAAAAAATTCACAATCAATTATTTGTAATTTCCGGAGGTGAATTCGGTGTTCCCGGCAATCAGGTTAAATTGGGGGTTTATTATCCCTATGACAACCATTTTTTTTATTTTGATTCCTTACCGGGAAATTTTACCGGTGCTTCACAGGTAGTTGATTATGATGGATTGAATTATTTACTGGCAACAGTCGGTGATGAACTTCATTTATATGATGCAAATACTTATGAGTGGCTGGATAGTATTCATTTGGCAGGAATTAATGATATTGTTTTTGATGAACAAAGCGGTTTTCTATACTTAAGTCGTTCTTTTCCGGCAACAGATCAGGAATTTGTAAAACTAAATTTTCCGGATTTGACAATTGCAGACTACTATGATGTCAATATGGAAGCTTCAAGGATTTTATTGACAGATTCCTTGGTTTGGCTATCTGCTCCGGGTGGCTGGATGAATGATACAGGTTTGGTTTTAGCATTTGAGCGTTTTGAATCAAGCATAACTTTACGTGAATCATTTGATTTAGGAACTGACGGCGATGGAATCGGATTTTTATTTTCCTATGAAGATAAAGTTATGGCAGTAGCTTCAAACAGTAAAAATCTGATTGAAATAGACCTTCAGGATTTACAAGTTGATTCACATGCTGTAAACACTTCTTCTTTTTCAAGAGGTTACGGAGTGAAAGATAACTTACTGTTTGTTTCATACGGAGGTTGGTCATCGGAAGGTATCGGTACCTTTAATCTGGATACAAAGCAGCCGGAAGATACAGCTATTTACACGGGTTCAGTATCCAAAGCATTATATGAGCCGTATAGTGACAAAATGTACACATTAGCTACTGATTTTTCCACTTTTGGTTACTTAAAAGTATGGGATAGTAGTTTTGTTATGACAGACTCTATTGCATTGTGGATTTCGCCGGAGGCATTAAGTGCTGATGTACGTTACGTTCCGCAGGCTGATTTTGAATTGCCTTCAGGGACAATTTTTGCTAATCAGGATGTTTTAGTGCAAAATACGAGTGAAAATGCAGTAAGTTTTCATTGGGAGATTGTGCCAAACACATTTGCTTTTGAAAATGGCACAAATGAAAACTCTTTGAACCCGGAAATCAGATTTCTTGAACAAGGCACTTATGACATTACTTTGACAGCCTCTATTCCCGGCTATAGTGTAGAAAAGATAATGGAATCGGTTGAGGTAGACTTTTCAGTTAGTACTGAAGAAAACCTTACTTCCACTCCGGAGTTTCAATTTTATCCAAATCCGGCGTCTGATAAGTTATTTTTAGATAATCAGTTTCACACTGAGGTAGTCTTTGAACTGTATAGCATAGAAGGGAGACAATTAGAGAAAAGAATCCTTGAGAAAGGAGAAAGAGTAACTATATCTCTGAACAATTTCCCTAAAGGAGCATATTTGTTGCGTATTCAAAGTGATTTTAAGTCTGAAAATCATAGTTTGATAATTAATTAACTAAATTGAAGCTGCATTTCAGGTAATTTTTAAATGCACTAAATAAAGGCTTTTATGATTTTTTTTAACTGCAAAAAGTTTTGTTTGCTGTTGTTGACCTTAGTCAGTGCGGAATTATCGGCTATTAATTTACAGATTAAGAATCCGGAATTTATCAATGACAAAGTCTATGTAGATATTAGTTGGGAAAATAGCTGGAACTATAATGATACCAAGCCCCCATATAATTATGATGCTGTCTGGGTTTTTATGAAATATAAAAATTCAGATGGTATTTGGGGGCATTTATGCATTTCGTCAGACAGTACACTTCATTATCTGAGTTACAACTCAATGAAAATAAGTACCGTTGATGACGAAATGGGTGTTTTTGTTAAAAGAAGAAGTGGTGAAGGGACGAATAACTTTAGACTTGGATTATCTTTTTGTTCAACATTTGCTCAGGATATTTATGAGTTACAAGTATTTGGGATAGAAATGGTTTACATTCCTGAGGAGGCTTTTTATGTTGGAGACGGTGAGTCAAACAATCATTTGCATAAATGGCCTGCCGGCGGGCCTTATTACGTAGACAGTGAGCTTCCAATTGAGCTTGGTGAGGTAAATAATTCCATGCAGACAACAGGGAATGATTTGTTGTCAGGGCAAATAGGAGAGAATTATCCAAAAGGGTTTAACGCTTTTTATGCCATGAAATATGAAATTAACCAATGGCAGTATACTGACTTTTTGAATACGCTGACTTTTGAGCAGCAGCTTTCAAGGGTTTCAAATAATCCTGAGAGTCCCAAGTCTTCAAGCGCTTATGTTCCTGATAACTCTTTTCATTTTAGAAACAATATTGTAATAAAGCAAAGTGGAGATGAAAACTTATCTAAGCCGGCAGTTTATGAAGTTAGAAACAACAGCTTTCCGTTTTATGATGGGAAACACAGGTCTGCAAATTTTCTAAGTTGGTATGATGTGCTGGCCTATCTGGATTGGTCCGGATTAAGGCCCATGACAGAACTTGAGTTTGAAAAGATTTGTAGAGGGCCGAAAGTTCCGGTGCCTTTAGAATTTGCCTGGGGCACTCCTTTTCATATTTCGGCTATAGACCCTATTTTAGACGCTACAATATATGAGCATGTATCTCAAACGGGCACGATTACGGCAGGAATTTTAAGTCATGGTTACGATAGTCCGCAAGGTCCGCTTCGAAACGGATTTTCCTCTTTTTTGGCTCAAAACAGAGTGCAGGCAGCTGCATCTTATTACGGAGTGATGGAAATGAGCGGGAATGTATGGGAAGTTGCAGTTGGTTTAAGGTCGGATGCACTTCAATTTATTGGAAGCCACGGTAATGGTATATTGTCAAATACAGGGAATACAACTCAATCTGATTGGCCCGTGGAAAAAGGCGGGTATATATACAGAGGTGGAGGTTGGAATTCTGGAGTATTGCCGGGTTTTCGAGATGCATCAGTATCTGATAGGTTTTATGACAACTGGAACTTATCGGGTAGAAGAAATACATCAGGGGGCAGGGGAGTCCGATCAGCTCATTAATATTTAAAAAGATTTCTTATGAAATATCAAATGTATGTTTTTGTTTTAGCTTTATTTCTAATGTTGACTTTCACTCGGCAAGGGTATTCCAATATTCCATTTATGGGAGGAACCGGAGGTGGTTACGCTTCTGTTAAGTTAAAAATCAATGAAGTTTCTGGTGTTTCTGAACAAAATAAGGTCTCAGAGTTTAAACTTTACCCTAACCCATTGGCTGAAAACAAAACCTTATATTTATTGGCTGAAAATTTTTCTGAAACTGAAAAGGCTTTGCTATACATCTATGACAGCAAGCTGAGATTGCTCAGAAACGAACATTTTATTGTTTCGGAAACGACTACCCTCAGTTTAAATTTACCTGCCGGCATATATTTTTTACAAATAAGAGTGTCAGAAGAAGTAAACACAAAAAAACTAATAATCTATTGATTATGAAGCTATTAAAACGAAACTCACTTAGCGGAATAATTGTATTATTTCTGTTTGCTTTTTTAATGTCCTGTTCAAAAGATGAAGTTGAAGAGAAAGAAATCATCAGCGCGGATATAGAAAGGGTTTTTATTATTAATGAAGGTAATTTTCAATGGGGGAATGCCGGTATATCTCTTTTTTTACCTGATTCAAATAAAATTATTGAAGACTATTATCAACAAGTTAATAATCAAAGTCTGGGAGATGTTGCCTTGTCAATGATTTCAGATGAAAGCTATTTTTATATAGTCGTAAACAATAGTTCAAAAATAGAAGTGGTTGATAAGCGGGATTTTAAAAGAATAGAAACTATAAGTGGATTTAACTCTCCCAGGTATATTGTAAAAGGGGCAAATCAAAAAGCATATGTAAGCGATTTGTATGAGGACGCTGTTTATGTGATTGATTTGTTATCAAGAAAAATTTTAAAGCAAATACCTTTAGCCGGCTGGACGGAGGAAATGCTTTTGATTGAGGATAAACTCTATGTGACTAATTTGCGGACGGATTATTTGTATATAATTGATGTAAATACAGATGAATTGACGGATTCTATTTATTTAGCCTGCAAATCATATTCTCTAATAGAAGATAATAGCGGAAAACTATGGGTTCTTTGTCCGGGAAGTAGTTTTGATAATGAAGAAGCGTTTTTGATATCCGTAAATCCGGTTGATAATCAATTGCAACATACAATCAGTTTTTCACCTCAGGTTACCGGAGTTAAAGGTCTGCAAAAAAATGCCGGTGGAGATAAACTCTTTTATGCAGTAAATAATGATATTTTTAAAAAAAGTGCCTATAATTTTGACTTACCTCAAACACCATTTATAGAAAGTCAAAGCCAGAATATTTATGACTTTTTCATACATCCGGTAACCAATGATTTTTATGTTTTGGACGCTAAGGATTATAATAGTCGGGGAGCCCTTTTTATTTATGATTCAGAAGGAAACTTCAAAGAAAAATTTAAAACAGGCATTATCCCTACATTTGTATACTTTGAAAGGATTGAAAAATAATGAGTTGCAAGGCTGATAAAAAAACTTTAACTTTATAGATTGATTGCATATCAATCGGGTTAAAGATGAAAATATTTAGACTCTTAGGGTGTTTGTTGTTTATCATCATTTTTTTAACAGGCATTTCTCAAAAGAAGCTTTCAGCATCTCATATAGTTGGAGGGGATATTTTTTATGAATGTTTGGGAAATAATGATTATAAAGTAACCATTATAATTTACAGAGACTGTTATCTTGGACTAGCTCCTTTTGACAATCCTTTGTATTTAGCCGTATATGATATAAACGATTCGTTGCATAACACTTATATGTTGCCGTTTCCCGGAGCAACAAATATCCCACCGACCACTTCAGACCCTTGTTTACAGGCGCCATTAGATGTTTGTGTAGAAGAAGGTGTTTATGAAATAACTATAAATTTACCTCCTCAGCCGGGAGGCTATTACCTTTCACACCAGCGCTGTTGCAGAAACAACACTATAGCCAATATAATAGACCCCGGGGCATCCGGATCAACCTATACAATTCATATTCCCGGGCCTGACTTAGTGAGTTGTAATAACAGTGCTTATTTTAATGATTTTCCTCCAATAGTTATCTGTGCCAATCAGCCATTTGTTTTTGATCATAGCGCAACAGATCCCGATGGAGACAGTTTATCTTATGAATTTTGTGAGCCTTTGCTTGGAGCAACGTTCAATTTTCCAATGCCTGCTGTGCCGGCATCTCTGCCTTTTGACCCTGTTAACTGGCTGGCACCATTTAATGTAAATAATCCTTTACCGGCAAATCCTCCTTTAGCAATTGACCCTGTAACAGGAGAAATAACCGGAACTCCGAATCAATTGGGGCAGTATGTAATTGGGGTTTGTGTAAGAGAATACAGAAATGGTGTTTTTATTGGTAAAACCAGACGTGATTTTCAGTTTAATGTAACGGATTGTTCCATTAATGTAGAAGCTTTAATTCCTGTGATTGATACATCGGCAGCAGCTTCTTTAGGAACTTCCGGCTTGTATATAACGCAGTGTAACAAGTTTGATGTAGATTTCATTAATCAAAGCATAAACGCTACTTCTTATTTTTGGGATTTTGGAGATGGGAATACATCAACTGATTTTCAGCCAAATCATGTTTATCCGGATACAGGCACCTATGTTGTTACACTAATTGCAAATCCGGGTTCTGTATGTTCCGATACTACGGATGTTTTAGTGGAAATTTATCCTTTTTTTGAAGCGGATTTTCTTGCTAACTCTGTTTGCGTTGGAGAGTCTGTATTTTTTGAAGATTTAACAGTTTCATCATTTAATGATGTGGAAAGCTGGAATTGGAGTTTTGGTGACGGGGAATTTTCTACTAATCAGAATCCGGTACATGTTTATGACCAGCCGGGAACTTATCTGGTGATTTTAGAAGCAGAGAGTGAAAAGGGGTGTTATGATATTAGAGAAATGGTTTTAGAGATTTATGGCCCTCCTGAAGTTACTCTGAATTTTAATTCTTTTTGTCTGGGAGATGAAATTGTTTTTGTACCGGATATAAATATAAATGCGGATAGTATAACTCAGCAGTCCTGGACTTTGAATGGCCAGCCTTTCTTTTTTACCGATAGCTTTACAATTAGTTTTCAGCAAACCGGTAGTTATGAAATTATTGTAAATCAACAGAATTCATATGGTTGTGAAATGCAAGATACCCTATTGTTTGATGTAGATGAACCACCAACGGCTTTGGCCGGACCTGATACAGTGGTTTGTTATTTAGATACCTTTCAGATTGAAGGAAGTGGGAGTCTTTTTTATAATTGGTCACCTTCTGCAAATGTAGTTCATGCAGACTCATCCACCACCGGTGCTTTCATTACAGAAAGTCAATGGTTTTATCTTACAGTAACGGATCAAAACGGATGTGCTGACAGTGATAGTTTATTTGCTGAGGTTGTTCCATTGCCTGAGTTAAGCATTTCACCAGATACGATAATTTGTTTGGGGGATTCAATAAATCTTTTCGTAGATGGAGGAGTTCAATATAACTGGTTGACAGATTCAAGCACCTCTACAGTTGAAGATTTTAATCAGTTGCTTGTTTACCCTTATCAAGAGGAGGAGTTTTTGGTAGAAGGTTTTAATAGTTTTGGTTGCAGGAATACTATTTCTGCTGTGGTGGATGTTATTTATCCGCTAAATTCAAACGGTCCTTTTACTTTTGAGCTATGTTATGAGGATAGTCTGATTATTCGTGCAGAGGGTGGAGAAGGTTATAATTGGTATCCGGATTTTGCGGTTACTCCAAATACAGGTGATGAAGTTTTATTTGAAGCTTTTTTTGACCAGCAAATCATCGTGGAAAAGTATAATGAATGTTTTAGTGCTTATGACACTTTTAATCTTATTGTCCATGACCCGCCTGAATTATGGACTGATGAAGAAGAATTGACTTTTTTTATGGGTCAGGGACTGGATATAGAAGTGTTTACCTCAGATGAAGGTGATTTGCAATGGCAGCCGGAATCTATTTTTGATTGTGCAGATTGCTTTCTTACAACTGCATTTCCGGATAGCAGTATGTGGGTTACAGCAAACTTAATAAGTATGAATGGTTGTTTGTCATCGGTTGATATCCGTTTAGATATGATAGATGAATGCACGAGTTTTGTTTATATTCCAAATACCTTTACTCCAAACGGAGATGGTTTTAATGATGTCTTATACGTTCGGACTCTTTACCCTATTGAATTAAAATATTTCAGAGTTTTTGATCGCTGGGGTAACTTAGTCTTTGAAACAAACTCTGTTGATAGAGGCTGGGATGGAGATATAGCAGGTGGAGAGTATGCTCAATTGGGAGTTTATGCATTTGTAGTTGCGTATAGATGCCCAATAAATAATTCTATTATTGAATTGTTTGGAAATACTACTCTCATCCGTTAATTTATATTTTTTATATTTATTCTTCAATTTGTTGTCTTTACAAGCAATGTTTTTAATTCTTTTATTATTTTTACGATTACAAATATTTAATTATTGGTGAAATAACATTAAACTAAACGTTATGAAGAATAAAATTACATTGATTTTGAGCTGTTTCTTTTTTATTTTTACAAGCTCAACCGAAGCTCAGGACATTCATTTTTCTCAGTTTTACAACTCGCCCCTGACGTTGAATCCATCCT